>JAGHAW010000080.1 GCA_021161305.1 Sulfurimonas sp. | reverse complement strand
TAGTTCATCCTTGACACTGCTAAGCTTCATCATAAAAAAACCTAAAACTACAATGAATAAAATTGCTATATGAATTGGATTTATACGATTCAAAATTCAATCTCCACATGCCAAAAATTCTTTTTAAAAGTTGATTTAAACTTCATCTTTTTATTTTTAAACATATTTTCTATAGAAGTTTCACCACCCTTTTTAACTCCACTAAACTCTGCTGTAAGTTTTTTACCCTTTAAACTAAAAAGCGATAATCTCTGCCCTTTTTTCAATTTTAAAGATAAAATAGATACTATACACTCTCTAGCTTTTATCTGAGTTGAGTGCATATTTTTATACTCTTTTAACATTGAGCGATTTTGCATCATCGTTGGTTTAAGGCTGTATTTGTTAAAAAGTTCATCTTTTAACTCTAAAGTACTACTTACTTTTTGGCTTGTTATAAAAAACTCAACAACCACAAGTAGTATAAAAATAGAGAAAATAGTAGCTAAAGTATAAAGACTTTTATCATCTGCAATATACCCAAACTGTTTAAGCTTTATACGATGATTGGAAAGAGATATAGTCTCCAAGTCCAGATTGCCACTCTCTTTAATCCAACAACAAGGAAGCAAAACAACTATACCATCTTTTACATATAGACTCTGTGTCTCATCTATTTTTATGGCACCCTCTACGCCGTCTAACTCACTTTGAGCAAAATAAAGATCGTTCACTTTTGCAGGTGAAATACCCTTAGCACTCAAAGTCTCTAAAATCACTCTATCTTCATAAGCAAAAATGAAAAAATCATCCCCATTTTTATATAAAGTATAACTATAAACTCCATAAGGAAGTATATCTTCAAATAACGACGGCAAGAGTGGTTTCGCATCTCTTAAATATTTCACAGGAAGTGAAACTTTTTTTATCCAATAAAGAGACGGTGATAGAATTACATTTACAGTTTCTTGTAAATCAAAAGAAGCAGAAGAGAGATCTAAAAATACTGTTTTAAACTGTTTGTTAAACCTCATAAACAAAATTATACCCCCTCTTTAGTCTGATATCATACTCAAACCTTATATTTGCAATCATATCTTTTTGACTAATTTTTACTTCCACTTCTAAATATGGCTCAAAAAAACTTGTCTGAAACTTAGCCAATGAAAGTTTCTCTTCATCACTTAAGTCAAACTCATCCAAACTTTCATAAGCACCAGCAGAAGCACTAAGCATATCTGCTCTATCCTCATCACAAGCAAGTATTAACTCCCAACTTAGTGAAGTTGCACAGTTTAAATCAAGTGTAGAGTTTTTATCTTTTGATATATAAAAAAGCTCTTTCATATCTATATTTGCAAAGCCGTTATCTCTATATTTTTTATCATATATAACACACAACTCATCCAAGTGCTTATATGAAGCCACATAGTCTCTAAAAAGATATGGATTTTGGGTAAAAATATCTGTATTGTAACTATTATCTTCTTTAATACCGCCCATTACATCAACTAACATATCACCATATTCTATATTTATCATTTTTGTTACTAAAAAACTTTTAAAAGCATTTAGACGAGGTAGAGACAAAAAAGTGTTTGGATTTATTTTAGATCTTGCACTACTAATTTGTATAACTACACTGATACCACCACTTTGAAACGGCATAAACGAAGATTCATCTAAAAATATTGCCAAATCCTGAGAAGACTCAATATTTTGCAATTCATTAGAAGTTTTTAAAAGTTTTAAAATATCATCTAAAATCATAGAACTCTGCAATATAAATTGCTCACTATGCAAACTTTTTGAACCACTATTAACATGCTTTAGTCCAATGCCTACACTTAAAGTAATCACTATAATAAAAAAGACAGTTATCAAAAGTGCTATTGCTTTTCTGTGCAAGTTTCTATGTTTCATCTAGTTTATACTCATAGAAAATATCGGAAGAAGCATAGCTGCAACTATAAACCCTATACTTCCACCTACAAAGAGCATAAGCGATGGTTCTAACAGAGTTAAAAGCGTAGAAATTTTATCACGATTCTCTTCAAAATAGAGTTCAGAAATATTAACAAGTACACTCTCAACTTCGGAAGTATCCTCACCAAGAGCGATAGACTGCACAAAAGCGTAATCTATCTTAGTTTTAGAATTGTTTAGTGCTTTTGAAAGCAATTTTCCCTCAACAACTTTTTTTGAAGCTTCTACAAATAATTCTTTTAAAACCAAGTTGTTAAGAATATTTGCACTTAGATTTACTGTCTGAACAAATGGCACACCAGAACGAGTAAGCAGTGCTGCTATATATGAAAACCTTGCTAACTCGCTCTTTTGTATAATCTCACCAAAGAGAGGAAGTTTTAAAAGCAGTTTATGCACACCATAAGCAAACTTATAACTCTTTTTCATCATAAAACTAAACAGTGCTACAACGACGAAAATAACTCCAAGTATGGTGGTAAAGTTATCATTAAAAAAGTCACCCATAGCGATAACAACTATAGTCGGCGTTGGCAACTCCTGATCCATACTCTCAAAGATTCCTGTAATTTGGGGAACAACAAATGATAACATAAACGCAATCATCAATAGAGAGACAACTATCATAAAAATTGGATAAGCAAATGCTGATTTTATCTCCTTTGTGATTCTATCTTGTTCTTTTAAAAAGCGAGAAAGCTCTATCAAAACCTCATCAAGCAGACCACCATTTTCACTAACTTTTATAGAGTGTTTGAAAAATTCAGGTAATTCTACTACACTTTGAGTCTCCAAGGCTGTATAGAAATCTTTCCCCTCATCTAAGTATGTACTTAGTGTAACCAAAAAAAGTTTAAGTTTTTTGTTTTTTTCATAATGGGATTGGATGATTTTAAGAGCAGAAACGATAGTCACACCTGAACGAATATAGGTAGAAAGTTCTCTTGAAAGAGAGGACAACTCTTTAGCAGAGATTTTATACTTTGAGTTGAAGTTTAGTTTATCAAAAAAAGAGAGTGAATCTTCTTTTATATTATGGTAGATAATATCTTTTGACTTTAGTTTAATTTTGGCTTCTGCTAAAGAAATGGCTTCTATTTTATCGCTAATTTTTTTACCATAACTGTCAATGCCTTTAAACTTAAAAATCATCTCATAACCTCTTGAAAAAGAGTCTCTTTATCCTTAATAACCTCTTGCATAGAGTTGTAAAGCAGAGTTGAACTAAAATATGTTGAAAAATCATAATACTTATCTTTAAACTCAACTAGCACCTGATCCCCCACTCCATTTACATCTACGCTGTAAGAAAAACATAAATCCTCTTCAACATCATCTACATTAAAAAAGATTTCTTTTTCTACCTCTGTAAAACCGTAAGAACTCTCATAACTATAAACTTTGACACTTCTATCTAAAAACCCTTCAACACTTCTACTCTTTAAACCATCTACATAGAAACTACACTCAGAACAATCATTCAAACACAATATCTTAACACTCTTAAAATGTGGAATATCCTGTAAATATTCTTTTAAAGTTAAAAGAGTAAGGTTTGAGCTATCATCACTTAGCTTAGTAAAGTTAGTAACTGCTAAAGAATAAACTACCCCCATAATTACTATAATTATAAGCAACTCCATAAGAGAAAAAGCTCTTCTTTTCAAAGCCTATTTACACTCACTCATCTTGATGTCTAAAGCTTCATTCTTTCCACCCTCTTTTTTATCTGCACCTAGTGAAATCAACTCTACTTTACCATCGTCATTAATATAGATAAAATCATTGCCCCATGAATCTTTTGGCAGTTTTGAATCTTTAAAGTAGCCACTTGATGAGTAGTTTGAATATCTATCAGAATCTGGATTTGAAACTAAGGCTTCAAGACCTTCACTTGTTGTCGGATAGACACTATTGTTTATCTTAAACATATCTAGAGAACCATTATAGATACTCTTCATCTGAACACAAACCAAGTTGCGTTTTGCCTCTTCCCCTTTACCTGTTAAACTTGGCATAACCATAGCCGCTAAAAGTCCTAAGATAACTATAACTATCATAAGTCTATAAGTGAAAACGCTTTTCTTTGCATATAAAATTACCTTTGTAAGTACCTGCCCACAAAGAACACCAACTTTATGGGCAGGCACTTATTACTGAATATATTATTATAAATTAATATCTTAACTTTCGCATTTACACTCAAACAAATCTTAAGTAATCTTTCATAATACACTAATTATACTTGTAAAATCTTCATTTTTCTTGATAAGCACATCAATCTTTATTTGATGTTAACTGATAATCATGTATTTGCTGAAAACTTTTGGAAAAAAGC
>JAGHAW010000074.1 GCA_021161305.1 Sulfurimonas sp. | reverse complement strand
GTTGAATTAGGTCCAGGTAGTAATGATGATGGTGTAGATGTAAGAGTTTGGAAAAATCAAGAAAATGAGGAGAGTGGACTTTCTCCTCATATGATAATACAATGTAAACGTCAAAAAAAGAAGATTGAAAAAATAATTATAAAAGGGTTACATGCAGACATGCAGTTTCAAGGTGCTAAGTATGGATTAATTGTGACCAGTTCGGAATTAAGTCCTGGTGCAAGAAGTACAATTTCTACAAGGGGTTATTCAATTGAAGAAGTAAATAATATGAACTTACGAACTTGGTTGAAAATCTTGCATAAGCCAGGTACCGGGATTGTAAGAGTTTAAGATCCCAACTCTTCATAAATCTCTTCAAATTCACTCTTAACATACTCAAGATTCTCAAGTATATCTTCTATCAATACTTTTGGTTCTGGTAGGTCTGCACTATCTTCTACGCTATCATCTTTTAACCAAAATATATCTAAATTAGTATTGTCTCTTTTTATAATCTCTTTGTAGGTAAACTTTTTAAATTTATCTGTTTCAACTCTTTTATGTCTATTTTTAGGATTGTAGCATTTTATAAAATCTTCTAAATCTTTTTTCTTCATGGGACTTCGTTTTAGTGTGAAGTGTTGGTTAGTTCTTAGGTCATATATCCATGTCTCTTTAGTACTCACATCTTCACTAGCACCTTTTCTATCGAAAAATATTACATTTGCTCTTACTCCTTGAGCATAAAATAGACCTGTTGGTAATCTTAGTATCGTATGTAAGTCTGTATTTTCAAGCAGTTTCTTTCTGATAGTTTCACCAGCGCCATCTTCAAATAAAACATTATCAGGAACTACGACAGCTGCTCTACCATTGATTTTTAGTAGTGAGTTGATATGTTGTACAAAATTTAGCTGTTTATTCGCTGTCGAAGCCCAAAAGTCATCTCTTTGATAGCTTACTGAGTCTTTATCTTCTTTACCATCTTCATTAATGATTTTGATAGCACTTTTGCTTCCAAATGGAGGATTTGAGAGTATCATAGAGTAGTGTTTAGTTGGAGTTCCCAAAAGTGAATCGTTGACCTCTATAGGGCTTTCTTCTCCACCGATGTTATGTAAGTACATATTCATCACACATAGTCTAGCAGTATTTGATACAAGTTCACATCCACCTAATGCTTCCTCTTTAACTCTTTTCTCTTCTTCTTTATTTAGTCTATGATTTTTATGTATATAGCTGTATGCTGAAAGTAAAAATCCTCCAGTACCACATGCAGGATCAAAGATAGTATCGTTTGGTGTTGGCTTCATTATCTCTACCATTGCATCAATAATTACTCTTGGTGTAAAGTATTGACCAGCTCCACTTTTTGTATCTTGTGCATTTTTCTCAAGTAGTCCTTCGTAAATATCACCCTTTACATCAACCTCCATACTTAACCAACTCTGCTTACCACCATCATGGATAAGGTTTACAAGTCTTTTTAGTAGTGCAGGATTTTGTATCTTATTTTGAGATTTTCTAAATATCAGCCCTATAAGCCCTGTTGTTTTAGAGAGTGCTTCAAGTAGGTTTCTATATTGAACTTCTAAATCAACTCCATCAAGAGTAAGTAAACTTTCCCAGTTCCACTCTTGAGGTATACTAGATTTTAGTTCAAATGGTGGCAGAGTTCTTTCATAATCCATTTTTAAAAATACGAGATATGTAAGTTGTTCTACATAGTCTCCATAGCTTATTCCATCATCTCTTAGTACTGTGGCAAAATTCCATAGCTTTTGTACCATTGCATTAGTTTGGCTCATTATTTTTTCTTCCTCTTACTCATCTCTTTTTTATACTCTTCTTTTGCTTTTGCTATTTTTTCAAGTAGTTTATCTGCACTTTCATCATTTGAATCTTGTTCTACTAATTTACCTTCAAAGGCTTGTTTTAGTATGCTTTGTCTTAATCGTTTTGATTCTTTAATACTCTTTTGTACGACAACTTCCAATTTGTCTATTATGGAAAAATGTTTATCTATCTCGTTAACTATCTTTTCTTGTTCCGTTGTAGTAGGCAATGGTACTTTGATTTTTTTAACTAATTCTTTATTTAAATTTTTGACAGTTGAGCCCGATGCTTTATCACTGAATTTTTGATACATATACGCAGAACTTAATAAATAGTAAAAGTAGTCTTTATTAATATTTTCCATTTTTTCTCTAAAAACTAACCACCCATCATGAATAGCTCCCTTAGTTTTCATAATATAAGGTCGTCCAAAACTCATTGAGTTTGATAAAATAAAATCACCTTCTATAACAAGCCTACTTTTTTTCAGTCCTTCAGGAATAATTTTTTCTTTAGTAGATTCTATATACTTTTGACCTACTTTGGTGTCTCCAATTTTAATCCAGTTTATACCATCTTCTGACTCAGTTATAAAACTCTTGATAGGTCTTGGAGATCCTCCTCTTTCAATGTCAAAAATACTTTCAAGCATTAACCAGTTTTCTACTGTCTCATTCTCAAAGGTACTCTTTAATATGCTTTCTCGATACCTTTTTAATTGTTTTTCAAGATGAGCTAAATGCTTATCACTGTTATCAAGGTTAGCAAATAACTTTTCTATTTTTGTAACGATTCTTTTTTGTTCGTTTAATGGGGGAAGAGAAATATTTGTTTTCTTAACAATCTCTATATTTAAATTTTTTACTGTTGACCCAGAAGCATTAAGACTAAACTGCTGATAGATATATGTTGAACTTAAGAGGTAGTAAAAAAAATCTTTATTAAGTATTTTTGTGGCATCTCTAAAAACTAACCATCCATCGTGTATAGCTCCTTTAGTCTTCATAATGTAAGGTCGTCCAAAACTCATGGAGTTCGATAAAATAAAATCACCTTCAATAACAAGTCTACTTTTTTTTAATCCCTCAGGAATAATTTTTTCTTTTGTGGTTTCAATGTATTTTTGACCTTTTTTTACATCACCTATTTTAATCCAGTTTATACCATCTTCTGACTCAGTTATAAAACTCTTGATAGGTCTAGGTGAACCACCTCTTTCTATCAAGAAAACTTCATCTAAAGTTGTCCATTTCCAGCTATTAGGTATTGCGTATAAACTACTCACTAAGCAACCAACCTAATATTAAGTCCTTCTATAACTTCTTTATACTCAGCTCCAAAACTATTATACAAATTC
>JAGHAW010000281.1 GCA_021161305.1 Sulfurimonas sp. | reverse complement strand
GTATCATAATGGTTTAAGTAAAGAGTATAGTGCAAAAGGAACATACGATTTCTCTATTCTTCCTAATGCTATTGTTAGTGACCAGGAGAGATTTGAAGCTATTAAGTTTAGTTCTGTAAAAGCTATTAAATCATTTTTAGCACAAGTTTCAGCTGAGGGTGCTAGAGTTAAAAAATAGATTTATTTAAGGAAATATTTTATGACAATACAAAGTATTATAAAAAAATCAATTAAAAGACTTGAGTTAGAGGGAAAGCTTTTAACTCCAGATTTTTATGCTGAGGCTTTTTGTAAAGAGTCAAAAAAAGTCGGTATGGCTGTTGAAGATTGTAATCATGTGGATAAATATAGTAAAACGCTTAACAAAGAGTTTCAAAAAGAGTTAACAAATTATAGAATAAGAACTATGTCCGAGTTGGTTCGTTTTTTGATTTCAAAATTAAATAGAACAAACTCAACTGTCTGTTCAGAGGCACTTGAAGCTCAAACTATTTTTACAAAAAGAGTGTTGCAAGTTATAGAAGTTCTGCATAACAAAGAGGCAACACTTTTGGCAAAAAAGAGTATAAGCCTTTTAGATTCAAGAGCCAGTGCCTCTCAAATAGAGCAGTTTAGACAACTTTGGGTAAATTTTATAACTACTTATGATGATACTTTTTTACAAAAATTAAAAATTTTTGGCAGTGTAGATAGTAGTGATCTGAAATCAACTGTTGAAAATTTAACTATTGGTGCGAAGTTGTCTGAAGTGGGTAGTTTTGATCTCTCTCGAGTAGCAGCCTTTTTAGTTTCTTCTTTAGTTCCATCTATCGCATCTAGTGTAAATGATAAGTTGGCACTACTGAGTGAAAAGATTAAAAATAATCCTTCGCTTTTAGATACTACAGGTGTAGAAGATGAGATAAAATCTGCAATATCACTTAGAATATCACTTGATAAACAGAGCGTAAAAGAGATGGTAAAATCTTTGGATGTTGTTTTAGATAAACTCTCGTTAAGACTTATAGATATGATTGAACAATCAGATAACTCTACTATGGAGATTCAATCTATTAAAAGTGAACTTGAATCGTATAGTGATGAAGCGAGTTCAAATTTTAAAGTAGCACATAAAAAACTTTTTACTATTGCAACAGCTTTAGAAGAAAATACCCAACTCCTTAGTAAAGATTTAACAACTCATAGTTCTGAAGTACATATTTTAAGTCAAAGAGTTCATGAGTTAGAAAGAGAGCTTGAAGATGTTAGACAAGAATCAAAAGAGGATTTTTTAACCAAACTTTATAACAAAAGAGCCTTAGATGAGTTTATGGGGATTAAAGAGGCAGAGTTTGAAAGATATGGGCGTAATTTTTCTGTAGTAATGTTTGATTTAGACCATTTTAAAGCTGTAAATGACAACTTCGGTCATGATGCTGGTGATGCAGTCTTATCTGCTTTTGCAAAAATTTTGAAAAAAGAAACAAGAAGTGTTGATGTTATTGGACGATTTGGTGGCGAAGAGTTTATGGCACTGCTTAGCGAAACAGATACGAAAGGTGGGGCTATTTTTGCTGAGAAGGTAAGAAAGCATGTTCAAAAAGCCCGTTTTATGTATAAGGGTAAACGAATAGAGGTAACTGTTAGTTGTGGTGTTTCAGAGAGAAAAAAACATGTTTCACTTAAAGGTGTAATCAACTCTGCAGATGAGTATCTATATAAAGCAAAAAAAGATGGTCGTAATCAGGTAGCATATAAAATATAATGCTTCTTACAAAATTTTTAGAGAGTAAACCTCTATATTATAATGAAATTGACTATACTCGTATGCCAATGATATACGAGAGAGTTAAATCTTATCTTCCAAATCCAAAAATTATCCATCTTATAGGTACAAACGGTAAAGGAACAACAGGGCGTTTTTTAGCAACGGCTTTGTACTCTTTAGGTTTTAGAGTTGGTCACTATACATCTCCTCATATTATAGAGTTTAATGAAAGAATTTGGTGTGATGGAGAAAATATAAGTGATGAAATTCTAACTGTTGCACATCAAAAGTTACAAAATATTTTAAGCATGGAGGAATCTAACTCTCTTAGCTATTTTGAATATACAACATTTTTGGCAATGTTAATATTTATAGAGTGTGATTATGTTGTTTTAGAAGCTGGACTTGGTGGTGAAAATGATGCAACAGCAGTTTTTGATAAAGAATTAACTTTAGTAACTCCCATAGATATAGACCATGAAGCATTTTTAGGAAAAAGCATAAAAGAGATAGCTACAACAAAACTACGGGCTATGCAAAGAAATACTATTTTAGGTAAGCAAAAATTTAGTGAAGTCTATGAAATTGCAAATAATATAGCAAATGTAAAAAATGCCAAACTAGTTGTTTATGATGAACTTTTAAAAGCAGAGGATGGACTTAAAATAGAAAAAATCTCTCAAATACTTGATTTGGCACCATATCTTCAGGAAAATTTGAAACTTGCAATCAGTGCATTGAAATTTTTAGATATTGAGTATGAAGAGAGTAGTTTTAAAAACTCTAAACTCTTTGGCAGATTTACTAAAATTTCTAAAAATGTTGTAATAGATGTTGGGCATAATACATTAGCAGCAACTTCTATAGCAGATGCTCTCAAGGGCGAGAAATATATTTTAGTTTATAACAGTTACAAAGATAAAAATTATAAAGATATTTTAAATATTTTAAAACCAATAATAAGGCATGTGGAAATCATAGATATATCTAATGAAAGGATTGCTTTAATAGAGTCGCTTCAAAACACTTTAAACTCTTTAGGGATAAAATACTGCTCATTTAAAGAGATAGATGAAGATGCTAAATATCTGGTTTTTGGTTCATTTAGCGTAGTGGAAGAGTTTTTAAGGGTATATAATGAATAATCATTTTACAGTTACTATCAATGATGATAATGGTGTAAAACAGTTTAATCTTCATCAATTTGTAAAGCATGTAATTTTTTATGCTGTGATATTTTTAGGTTTTATTGCTTTGAGTGCTGTGGGGACTATTCTTTATCTGAACAGTGAAGTTGATGAGATAGAGAAAAAACACTTGGAGATGGAAATTGCATATTCCAATTTGAAGCTAAAAAATTCAAAATTAAATCAAAATATGCAAGAGACTCAAAGAGTTTTAGACATTAAAAGAAGAGAGTTGGTTGAGGTCTCTGATTCCCTTGATGAGATAGAGATAATGATAGGACTTTCGCATGTGGAGGAGATTCCCCTTAAGGAAAGAGTAAATATAGCGAAACTGAACTCTCAAGATATGGCTGCTATGTTTCAGTTTGTGCCAAGTGGCTCTCCTATTGAGTATAAAGGTATTACAAGCAAGTTTGGTTATAGAATACACCCAACTCTAAATAGAAGAGAATTCCACCGTGGAACTGATATGAGAGCTAAGATGAAAACTCCTGTCTATGCCACGGCTGATGGGATAGTTGAGTGGGCAGGGATGCATAAAAGCAGTGGTTACGGGAAACTGATTATTCTTCAGCATAACTATGGTTTTAGGAGTTATTTTGGTCATTTAAACAAGATTGTGATAAAATCTGGTAAATTTGTAAAAAAAGGTGACCTAATAGCTTATACAGGTAACTCCGGTATGAGCAGTGGACCACATCTTCATTATGAGATTAGGTTTATATCTCGTGCTGTAAACCCATATTGGTTTATACAGTGGAATGTAAAAAATTATAAAGAGATATTTGAAAAGGAGAAAAAAATACCATGGCAATCTTTAATAACAGCGACAGCTCAAATAAAAGTACCCAACCCGACACAAACACTACCATCATCACTGCAGGTTCAACAATGAAGGGTGAAATGAGCCTTTCTTGTAATCTCTATGTTGATGGTGAATTTGAAGGTGTGATACACTCTCAAAAAGAGGTAAATATTGGTAAAAATGGACATATAAAAGGTGATATCACAACTCAAAGATTAGTAGTACAGGGTTATGTTGAAGGTACTATTAATGCACACAGAGTTGAGATTAAAGCTGCTGGAAAAGTAAACGGTTCTATAGAATCAACTGAACTTATTATTGAAGCTAAAGGTGTTTTTGAAGGAAATAGTATTGTTAAAAAATCTAACTCATCTCCTGCAACTCTTACTAAAACGCCAACAAGTAAATCATAAAATCAAAAAGTTTTAGGATATAAATGTCACAAAGTTCACTGTATGAATATTTTAAAACTCAAAAAAAGCAAACTTTAGAAGTTCTGATTTGTGAAGGTTCTAAGGAAGCTCATGAGTTAGAGAGTGTTGCAAAGTTTTTTGAAGAAGAGGTAATTCTTTTTCCAGATTTTCGTGCAGGTTTTGGTGATGATTTGCGTTCTTTTAAAGAGGAACTTCATCAACTTTTTTCAGCTCTTAGAACTTATTACTTATCTAAAAAAAAGCCACTTGTTATTGCTCCTTTAAAAAGTCTTCTTTTTCATCTGCCAATCCAAAACCTCTTACGCTCAACTACCTTAGAGTTCGGCACTACTATAAATCTTAAATCATTCAAAGAACAAATGCTTTTTTGGGGTTATAACTTTGTTGATATGGTTCAGGTTGAGGGTGAGATCTCTTTTCGTGGAGATATTATAGATATATATCCTCCTGCCTCTCTTCATCCTATAAGAATCTCTCTGTTTGATGATGAGATTGAACAGATAAAAGAGTTTGAACTAGAATCACAAAGAACTAAAAAAGAGGAGTTAGATAGTTTAACTATTACTCCAGCTTTTTACTCTTTAGATGAAGATGAGTTTAACTCTTTAACTGAAAAAGTGAATAATTCAGAGTTTGATTCTCTTGTTAAAGATGTTGCCTCCTTAGGATTTTGGTATCTAGGAGATAGTGCTAAAAACTTTATAGATGGTAAAAATGTAAAACTCTCAAGAAATTTAGATAACCTTTTAGTAGATGCTTATGCACTTAATAACCCAACTCTTTCTCGTAAATGTTTTGATGTTGAGATTTTGCAAGAGAGTGATGATTTCAGAGAGTTGGTAGTTGCAGATGTAGCTTCACTATTAAAAGTTCATAAAGATAAGAAAATAACTATAATCGCTGCAAATCAAGCAGTAATGAAACAAGTTGGATTATTTGATTTGCAAAATATCACAGAGGTTTATGCTCCATATATATTAAAT
>JAGHAW010000115.1 GCA_021161305.1 Sulfurimonas sp. | reverse complement strand
TATTTAAGACTAAGGAGGATTTAACTCAAAATCCTAATGAAAATTAGGTTGAAATCGTAGTTGGTTTAAGTTTCAAAGTGTAACATTTTTTGGATTTTACCTGCCTAGTTTTGGAGTTCGCTTGACAGCTACTCCTCCAGCTGTTCTTTTTAAGCAATACTACAAACAAGAATTAGGTCAAAAAGGTGAAGATTTTGTTGAAAATAATGTTGAGTATTTAGGTCTGCCGATAGATGTAAATAAAGCAGTTGCAAGTAAAGAGTATGACATTGGAATTATGCCTCTTTCTTTTGCAATGTTCTCAAAAGATAATGGTTCGGCGATATGTTGGCCTAAAGAGGGTGCATTTCACCTTACACAAGTTATGATAATGAAAAAAGGCTACAGCGAAGAGACTAAAAAAGCAGCTGATTTTTTAGTTTCACAAAAAGCTCAGAAAATGTTTAGTGACGGTGCTAGTTTTATTCCTGTTATTCCAAATATCGAAGTTCCAAAACAATTTAAAGAAAACAATAAAACTCTGCTTTGGAAAGATTGGAATTCATTTATTGATATGGCAAAATAAAATTATTTCTTAATCTAAAATATCATGGAGACCATTACCATTCTCCATGGTTTTATTAACTTTTTCCCACTCATCATTTTGGATGCTTTTTTTTAGTTCCGAGAGTTCACCTTCAAAAAGTTCTATTGCTTCAAGAAGGTTTGATTTGTTTTGTTTAAAAATATCTTCCCACATTCTAGGAGAACTTTTAGCCAAGCGACTCATAGAACGAAAACCACCGGCAGCAAGAGCTAAGATGTTGTGTTTATTTTCCTGTTTCATAACTGTATTTGCTATGGAAAATGAGATAGCATGTGGCATGTGGGAGATAAAGGCTGCATGACGGTCATGCTCATGTGAACGCATAAAATACTTCTTCATACCAAGAGCTTTGAATATTTTTCTAGCTGTTTTGCGTTGAAGTTCGCCACTATCTTCCAAGTCACATAGAACTACACTTTGATTATTGTATAACTCTTCTATTGCAGCTTGTGGACCAAAATTTTCTGTTCCTGTCATTGGGTGTGCTGCTACAAAGTTTTTGCGTATAGCGTGTGGAACTGATGAGACTATTAGCTCTTTTGTACTGCCTAAATCTATTATGGTCGTATCTTGGCTAATATCTCTCAAATCTTTTAAAGCAGAGATAACACCATTTACAGGTATGGCTAAAAAGATAACATCACACTTTTTTATCTCTTCAAATTTAACGATTTCATTAACTAAACCCAACTTTAGTGCATCTTTTATATGCTCTTTGTTATGGTCACTTCCAACAACACTATCAATAAAAGTTAGTTTTTTTAGACTAAGTGCAAGAGAACCACCCATAAGACCAAGACCGACTATTGCAACATTCATAATATATACTTTAAATTAAAATTTTTAAATTATACTCAATTTACCCAATATTAACCTCATTATAGATAAAATCTCAACTTATTTTACAATTATGGAATCTTAATGAGAATTTTTTTAGTAACACTGCTAACCCTATTAACAGTAAACTCTTTTGCGTACACAATCAAAGCTATAAATTATAATGGAATGGTTCATATATCAGAATCTGTAGCACTACGAATGTTAGACTTTGAAATAGGCGAAGATGTAGATGATGAGATTATAGATGGGTCTATAAAAAAGTATTTTAAACAGGGCTATTTTGATGATATTTGGGTAGATTTTGAGGATGGAAATTTAACTTTTCACTGTAAAGAAAAACCACTTATTTCTAAAGTTGAGTTAAAAGGTTGGAAAGAAGCAGATAAAGATATTATAGATAGTGTTGTACAGATAAAAAGGGGTTCTCTTTATGATGAGAAGAAGCTCGAAGCTGCTAAAAAAAGAATCATAGAAGCCTTAAGTCAAGATGGAAAGATAGATAGTGTTGTTGAAATAGAAAAAGAGTATCTTGAAAATGGAAGTATAAAAATTACTTTTATTGCCAATGAGGGCGAAGAAATTATTATTAATCATTTAGAGTATAGTGGAGTTGTTGGGCTTGAGAGTGATCTTTTTGATGAAGTTATAGCAAATAAAGAAGCAGAATTTATGGGCTGGTTTTGGGGAAGAAACAGTGGTGAGATGAGTTTGGGTAATTTAGAGTATGACCCACTTAGAATCCGTGACATGTACATGCAATATGGATATTTGGATGCTAAGGTAAATGAGCCTTTTGTAAGGGTAAATTTTGACCACTATACAGCAGATATGAGTTATCAAATTCAAGAGGGTAACATTTATAATATAAGTGGAATTTCTATAAATCAACTTAAACATGTTATTGATGATGAAAAAATTAGAGAGATTATTAGTTTGGAAAAAGGTGAGGCTTTTAATATTAAAACATTTCGTGATGATGCTCAGAAAATTAAAACTCTTATTGCCGATTTAAGCTACGCTTTTGTTCAAGTTGTGCCAGATTTGAAAAAAAACAAAAAAGAGAAGACAGTTGAAGTGGTTTTTAAAGTAATTCCTGGTGAAAGAGTTAAGATTAGAAATGTTCTTATCTCCGGTAACAGTAGAACACTAGATAGAATCGTCAGACGCGAGCTTTATCTTGGTCCTGGAGATATGTATTCTTCAACTGATTTAAAAGATTCTCGTAGTTCACTTGGAAGACTTGGATATTTTGATGGGAACACTATAGAAGAGAAAAGAATTGATAACCACACTATGGATTTGGTTGTTAAGGTTAAAGAAGCACCAACAGGAAACATTCAAGTCGGTGGTGGATATGGCAGTTATGGTGGACTTATGATAAGTCTTGCTGTTGATGATAGAAATATATGGGGTTCAGGTATAAATGTAGGTGTACAAGCTGAAAAATCAGAAATGACACAGAATTACTCATTTAATATATCAAATCCAAGACTAAACGATAGTGACTTTAGTGGTAATTTTTCCATATATAAGTCTTCTTATGATTATGATGATTACAGCGTATATACTGATGGTATAAGCGTTGGAACAGGGCATAAATTTACAAGATATATTAGTGGATATCTAGGTTATAGTTATTCATCTAACAGTTATGATGTAAATGAAGATATTAATGAAACTATTACTGACAGTTACTATTTTGAAAGTTATGCAAAGAGTTCAGTTACCGTAAGTGTGAGTTTTGATAATACAGATGATTACTATCTTCCTCGTGAAGGTTATGTTATAAGTCAAAGTTTTGAGAAAGCAGGTGTTGGTGCTAATGCAGATTTTTGGAAATCCAGAACAACTTTTGGAAAATATGTTGGTTTAGAAGATTATATTGGTTTTGATGCTATTTTTAGGTATAAAGCTAGATTTTATTATGCTGCTGACACTGGATATCTACCTCTTGCAGAGAGATTTTATATGGGTGGTTTGGGTAGTGTTAGAGGGTATGAATCGTATTCTATCTCTCCTACTCTTACAGATAGTGATGGAACTATAAGAAGAATTGGTGGAAGACAGACCTTCTCCAACAATGTAGAAATGAGCTTTCCTCTTGTACCTAAAGCTAAGATGCGTTTAGTTACTTATCTGGATTGGGGATTTATCGGCGATGATTCTTTGACTGAATATTCTCGTGGTGGTTATGGAGCAGGGATTGAGTGGTTTTCACCAGTTGGACCTATTCAGTTGATGTTCTCAACAGCACTAAATGTGCAAGAAGATGATAAAACTGCCGGATTTGAGTTTACTATGGGACAAAGATTTTAGAGATAGTTTGATTAAAACTTTACTTTAAAATCTTTTATACTATCTAACTTTTCTACAGCTTCTTGACTTAGATAGAGCGTATTTTTTGACTCTATCTTAAGAATTCCATCACTAAATTTTATATCAAAGTCAATATTTCTTGGTTTATGACTAAGAAGTGCAATTGTTAATGAAAGAAGATAGCTAAGAGCATTAAGAGTACTTTTGTTTGGCAGTAAAATAGTGTACTTGTTAATATGTTCACTTGATGGCAGTTTTCTTTTTGCATATCTGACAAGAGTGGCTATAAGCATTATTTGTTGGTGGGTAAAGCCGTACTCTAGTGCATTTTGTATAAGGTAGTAGCTGTGTTTATGTTTAGAGTAAAAATGTACGCTATTGCCGGTTGGATAGAGTTTTGCTGCGATACTTAAGTCTCTCCGGTATTTTATATCAAGACCAAGATATTTGCGAGTAGCATCAAATAGTTTTTTAGATAGAGAGTTCAGTTGATTTGAAAAGCTGCTATCCAAGAGATGAGAGTCTAGCAAATAACGAATAGAAGTGTTATAATTGTGTGGAAATTTATCTTTAGAATTTCTAAGTAGATCTGAGAGATATAGACCCTCTCTAACACCAACCCCACTTGTAAGAAGTTTTTGCACATTAACTTTTTTAACTACTCTTTGTAAGATTAATGCTCCGGGTTTTATAACATCAAATCTATCTTTTTTGATACCAAGTTTTTTAAGTTCTGTCTCATCTGCTTTTAAAACTTTAGATATAAACTCACTGAATTCTAAGCAAGAGTATTCATAAGCATGTAGTTTATTTAATGGGTAGTTATTAGTAGACATAATAGCATTAGAAATTGCTCTAAATGTTCCACCCATACCGATGAGGGTTGAAGCATCTATATTTTCTAAGGCTTCTAACTCAGAGTCTATATATTCTATAGCTTCATCAACTCTGTTTTTATCAAAAAAGAGTTCTTTTAATCTTACAGTACCGAGGTTTAAAGATATAGTGTTTTTTACATCTTTGGAGTCTATAATAGCAAACTCTGTTGAGCCACCACCAATATCTATGCTAAGAGCATTTTTTTGCTCAGGGAGTAGATTTGCACATGCTATAGCACCTAGATAGGACTCTTTTGTACCATCTATAACTTTGATATTTAGTTTTAACTCTTTTTGAACTCTTCCTAAGAACTCTTTTTTATTTGGAGCATCTCTTAATGCAGAAGTTGCAACACACAGAGTTTTCCTGACTTTAAACGAAGAGGATATGCTTAAGAACTCTTTTAGAGCATTAAAAGTTCTTTGCATTGGAACTTCTTGAAGATTGTCGCTGTTTTTATAAGCATCCTCAGAGATTCTTACTCTGCTTTTTGCTTCATGCAGTAGATGGAATGCAAAACGAGAAGTTCTTTCATAAACGACCATTCTAACTGAATTAGAACCTATATCTATTACGGCTACTCGCTTTGCCATAAAGTTGCCTCTACTCTTCTACGGAAAGGTTTTTATACTTGAACTGGAGTTCTGCTATAGATTCTACATTATCTTTATCAGGAACTATACAATCAACAGGACAAACTGAGATACATGCCGGTTCATCATAAACAGTTACACATTCTATACATCGATCTGGATCTATATAATATACCGGATCTCCCTCTTCTATTGCTGTAGTAGGACACTCTTCACGACATGCATCACATGCTATACATTCACTATTTATTATCAAAGCCATTAAAAAACCTTATATATTATTACTTTTTTTATAGATACTTTTACTTATCTTTTTATGTGTCAGATTTATAGCAGAATAAAGCTTTATTGTATTTTAAATAGCTATTTTAAAGTACTAATTTATTGGTAAAATACAAGAAAGTTTAGAGTTTAAAGCAAGTGAAGCAATCGTTCCACTGATTCCGTCTTTTCTATTTTCAAGTTTTATATGTGCACCTAAAGCATCAGCAGCACTTTTTGCTAAAAATAGTCCAAGTCCTACACCCGGTTTATTTCCCTGTCTTTTAAAAGGAGCAAAGAGATCTATACTATCATCTATCCCGCATCCTTCATCAATAACCTCTATTAGTAATCCAATTTCATTTTGGGAACTTCTTAAAGTTACACTTCTATTTTGTGGAGTAAATTTTAGAGCATTTTGCAGAAAATTTTGTATAATTTGGTTAAGAAGACTTATCTGTAGTGTTGCCATAAATCCATCTGGTTGAAAACTCATGTGTAGTTGTTTATCCTCATTTTCAGCTAAGAGTTTAAAATCGTTTGCCTTTTGACGAAGGAAACTTATAACATCAACTTCTATGGGTTTATCAAGTTGTGCTCCCTCTTGGCGACCTATATTTAAAATGTTTGATACTATGATATTCATCTCATCTATGGTTTTATTTGTAACCTTAAGAGCATCTATATACTCCTCAGGGGAGCGTTTTTTTATAAGAGTAACCTGATTTTTGAGTTTTATAACTGCCAAAGGCGTTTTTAACTCATGTGCCGTTCCGATAAAGAGTTCTTTTTGGTATTTAACAAAGTTTTGTATTCTGGTTATAAGATGGTTTAGTGTTGTTCCAAGTGGTTCAAACTCTTTTGGTAACTCTTCAACTATTATGGGCTTCATAAGATGTTCGTTCATATTTGATAGTTTCGAGTTTAGTGTCTCTACTGGAGAGACTAGCATTTTAGATAGAGCAATTGCATAGACAAATACAAGTACAAATCCAGCAATATTAATAATAGATATATAGTTCAGAACTTTATCTAATAACATCTTTGTATGTGTAATCTCTTTTTTCACTTTTAAGTAGCTATCATCATCTATATTAAATGGATAGATA
>JAGHAW010000135.1 GCA_021161305.1 Sulfurimonas sp. | reverse complement strand
TTTAAAACCCAGTAAAAAAATAAATCAGGTTCAAAAGAGTGTAGATGAGATTTTAAACTTTTATGCACTAAATGAGCAGGTGGATTTTAAAGTTTTAGCAGATACTTTATATAAAAGAGTTAAAAGAAGATCGCTTATTATAGTAGTTGGTGATTTTTTTGAGATTCCAGATTTTAGATTATTGGCAAAGAAGCATGAAGTGGTAGCTGTTATAGTTAGGGATATTCTTGAAGAAAAACCGCCACAAATGGGTTTTTCATCTCTGGTTGATTCTGAGAGTGGAGCGGTTTTAGAGGGTGATTTTAACTCCTCATCAGTAGAATCTTACGAAAAGAAAGTCCGTATGCATGACCATAAACTCTATGATACTTTTAGAAAACATCAAGTTAGATTTACAAAGATTTATACTACAAGCAGTGCTAGTGTAGAGCTTCGTAGATTGTTTGAAGGTAGGTAGAAATGCGAGAGATAGAGTTACATGATATAAAGCCCATAGTCGAGATTGTGGAACCATCACTATACTTTTTTTTAGCTACAAGTTTGGCAGTTTTGCTTTTAGTATGTGTGCTGTTTTATCTTATCTACAAATGGCTAAAAAACAGAAAGAGATTTAACATTAGAAAAGAGCATTTAAGGCTTATGAATTTGCTAGATTTAAGCGATGCAAAAAAATCAGCTTACAGTATGACATTTTACGGAGCAACATTTAAAGATGACAGTCCACGGCATGCAGAGATGTATAGAAATTTGAACTTAAGACTTGAAGACTACAAGTATAAAAAAGAGGTTGAAAAGTTAGATAGAGAGACACTAGGTTATTTTGAACTATATAGAGAGATGTGCGATGTTTAACGGGCTTTATTTTGAGTTTCCACTGCTTGTGATTCTTGTAGTTTTTTTTATAATTTGTGAAATGTTTTGTAAGATGAAACTGCCATCCATCTATTTTCCCCATACCGCACAGTTTATGAAGCAGACGGTTTCAGCATCCAAGTTTCTTTTTTTACTAAAGTGGCTTGGAATCATTATGATGATTTTTGCTTTGATGTCTCCTATAAAAGACGAGCCTTATGAGTTGGAGCCAAAAGAGGGTTATGAGATAGCACTTATACTTGATGCTTCTCAATCTATGGCGGCTAGAGGCTTTGACAGTTCTAATCCAAATCTGACACGCTTTGATGTAGTAAAAGAGATAGTAAGTGATTTTATCTCCCATAGAAAGAGTGATAATATCGGACTGATTGTTTTTGGTCAATACTCTTTTATAGCTTCACCTCTTACTTATGATGAAAATATTTTAAACAAAATAGTATCTCAGCTTTACATTGGAATGGCTGGAAAATATACAGCACTCTATGAGTCTTTAGCACAGGCTGTAAATCTTCTTAAAATGAGTGAATCAAAAAGTAAAGTAGCCATACTTTTAACTGATGGTTATAATACCCCAGACAATCGATTTCCTTTTGATATTGCAGTCGATTTGGCTAAAAAAGAGGGGATAAAAGTTTATCCTATCGGTATAGGAATGCCACATGAGTACAATAGAAAAGTCTTAGTTGATATAGCAGAAGCGACTGGTGGAGTTGCTTTTGGTGCTTCAACTGCAACGGAACTTCAAGAGGTCTATAAAAAGATAGATGAGCTTGAAAAGTCGGAGATAAAGAGTGAGAGTTTTACATATATAAACTATTATTATACATATCCACTTTTTGTATCACTGTTTTGTCTTATGGCATATATACTTTTAAGAAACAGAAGGGGTTCCGCATAATGACTTTTTTATATCCAGAGTTTTTATACTTTATGTTGCCACCTCTTTTTGTTTTGTTTGGATTATTGCTTACTCAAAAGGAGTCTCAAGCCCACTTCTTTAGTGAAGCTGTTATGAGTAAGCTTCGTGTAAGTGCAAACACTTTAACACTTAGAGCCAGAAACGCACTCTTTTTAGTTATAGGGTTTTTGATGATTCTCTCTTTGGCTCAACCTGTTATAAATGATGGAGTTATTGAGGTCAAAGCTAAGAGTGCCGATATCATGATAGCTTTTGATATATCGGATTCTATGTTGGCTGAAGATGTTTATCCGAATCGTTTGGAGTTAGCTAAACAAAAGGCGATAGAACTTCTTAAAATCGCTCCAAATGAGAGGATAGGGGTTATAGCTTTTGCCAAAAACTCCTACCTTGTCTCACCTATGAGCTTTGACCATAGTGCAGTCGGTTTTTTACTTCGCCAACTTGATACAAGTTCTATAACAGAGAAGGGAACAGACTTTTTATCTATGCTTGAAGTTGTGGACAGATCCATAGATAAAAAGAGTAAAAAATATCTGCTTATTATAAGTGACGGTGGTGACAGTAGCAGTTTTAAAAAAGAGATAGCTTACGCAAAAGATAAAAATATAGTTGTTTTTGTTTTAGGTGTCGGTACGCAAAAAGGTGCTCCGATAAAGCGTAAAGATGGATCGTTTATAAAATATAGAGGCGATATAATAGTCTCAAAATTAAATGATACTATCTCTGATTTAGCGACTTCAACAGGTGGTGTTTACATTCAAAATGTGAAATCAAATGATGATATAGAGGCGATGCTTGGTGAGATAGAAGCTAAGAGTGAGCAAAAAGAGTTAAAGAGTGAAGAAGTTCACAGATATATAGCACTTTTTTACTATCCTTTGGGTGTGGCTCTGTTGCTTTTACTGATTGCGACAAGTTCAATTAGTAAAAGAGCTAAGTCAAGCGTAGCTGTGTTTATTCTTTTTTCATTGATGTTTGTAGCTCCAAATGCTAAAGCCGGTATGTTTGACTTTATGGAGTTAAACGAGGCGAAAAAGGCTTATGAATCAAGGGAGTTTGAGAAGTCTGCGAAACTCTATGAAAGATATGGAGATAGTAGTGGTAATCCACAAAGTTACTATAATGCCGGAAATTCTTTTTATAGACTTAAAGAGTATGACAAGGCTATAGAAGCTTACTCCAAAGCAACTTTCCAAAGTGAAGATGAAAAAGCTAAAAAACTTGCAAATATTGGTAATGCTTACGCAAAAAAACCAAAACAAGAGCAGTTACAAGAGGCGATAGATTCTTATGAGGCATCTTTAAAGATAATGGAAGATGTTGAAGTGCGAGAAAACTTAGAAGAGGTAAAAAAACTTTTAAAGAAAAATAAACAAAATAAGAAAGATAAGCAAGATAAAAAGGGCGATAAAAAAGACAAGCAAGATAAAAAAGACAAAGATGACAAAGATGACAAAGATGACAAAGATGGAGATTCAAAAAACTCAGATGAAAACCAAAAAAAATCATCAGATAAAGATGAGAAATCAAAAGATGAAAAAGATAGCTCAAAAAGTGAAAAATCACAAAATAATAAGCAAAACTCTGACGATATGAAGTCAAAAAAAGAGAAAGAAAAAGAACAAAAGCAGGGTGAAGACGGTAACAAAACCAAAGAAGAAAAACAACAAAAACAAGATTTAAAACAGCTAGATAAGAACGAAGACAATAAAACAGCTTCATCTGCATCTTCACCTAAAAATCTTTCCAAAGACGAGATGGGTGACGCAGAAGAAGCAAAATGGTTAAAACAGTTAAATCTGCAAAAGCGAACATATCTATATAGACTAAATGAACAAAAACCTAAGGAGGAAAATTTAGATGAAAAACCTTGGTAAGATAGCACTAATATTTTTTTTAATTCCAAATGCCATATATGCATCGGTAGAAGCGAGTTTAGATTCTCATTTCGTAGAGTCGGGGGAGATGGTAACATACTCTTTGAGCATATCCGGAGAGGATATTGAGAGACCAAATATTCATACTCTGTGTGATACGGATGTAATCTCTACTAGCTCACAAAGAAGTATTGTTATGAAAAATGGTACCGTTGAGAGAAAATTTGTTTTAAGTTATAAATTTATTCCTCAAAAGAGTTGTGATATTGCACCTATGGAAGTAAAGATTGATGGAAAGATTGAAACCAGTAATGCAGTTAGTTTAAAAATCAATAGTGGTGTAGTTAAAAAAGATGCAGAGTTTGTTTTAACTTTGAGCAGTGATAAAAAAGAAGTTTTTATAGGTGAACCTTTTGAGGTTACACTTTTATTTAAGCAAAAAGAGGGAGCAGAGGCAGTTGATTCCAAATTTGTGCCACCAGAGTTAAAAGGTTTTTGGATAAAAGAGGAATCAAAACCTGTAAGATACAAAGAGGGCAGTTACACAATTACAAAACTTACCTATACTATGGCTGCTCAAAGAGTAGGTAATTTGCACATTACAAAAGCTCAGATGAGAATAGCATCAAGAAGCCATACAAGAGATAGTTGGGGTGCTTGGATACCAAAGATAAAATGGAGAATTTATTTCTCAAATGAGTTAAGTATCGATGTGAAAGCTCTTCCGGTTGGTGTTGATTTGATAGGGGATTTCACTATAAGTGCTACTGTCGATAAAAATGAAATCAACGCAAATGAGGCTATAAATGTTATGGTGCAAGTTGACGGAATCGGTAACTTAGAAGATATAAAATCATTTAAACCATATATAGAAGGTGTTTCTGTTTTTGATGAAAAGATAGCTGTTGCAGGTTCAAAGCTAACTCAAAAGATGGCATTGGTAGCAGATGAGGATTTTGCGGTTCCACCATTCACTCTAAAATACTATGACCTCAAAACTAAAGAGGTAAAAACCATCTCTACAAAAGAGATAAAAGTCTTAGTAAAAGGTGCAGAAGTTAAGCCGGAACTTACTATAAAGCGTCCTCAAGAGAGTGAAGTTAAGACGGCTACTATTGAGAGTTCAAATGGTGAGTTCTCTATACTTTTAGTTGTAATAACCTTTATAATAGGCTTGGCATGTGGAATACTCCTAATGTTTTTAGAACCCTGGAAAATATTTTTAAAAGAAAAAGAGCCAAACATAAAAGACCCGAAGGTACTTCTAATGAAACTGCTTCCATTTAAAAGTGATGAAGAGGTTCAAAAAATCATAGATATTTTAGAAGGTACCCTCTACTCAGATACTAAACAAGAGGTAGATAAAAAAGTTTTAAAAGAGGTAGTTAAAAGGTATGAAATTAGTTAATCTGAGGAGGGTTTAATCTGAGGAGGGTTTAATTCCCCGACCCTCTGGGTCGTATAATATGCTAAAATCCATTTATGGATGAGCATATATATAAAAGTCATAATAAAACATTGTTGCTTTACCATTTTGTATTTCCTGCAAAATATAGAAAGAAAATATTTGACGATGCAGTAGATGAAAAACTTAGAGAAGTTTGTATCGAAATATCTGAAAGATATGAGATAAATTTTGTAGAGATAGGTAACGATATAGATCATGTTCATATATTGGTGCAAAGTGTACCAACAATAACTGTATCAAGAGTTGTGACGATAATAAAGAGTATAACAGCTAAAGAGATTTTTAAAGAGTTTCCACAATTGAAGAAAGATATGTGGGGTTCAAGTTTGTGGACAAGTGGATACTATGCCAATACAGTTGGGATGTATGCTGGTAAAGATACAATTGTGAACTATATCAAGAATCAGGGTGGAAATGAAAAAGATTATGTAAAAATACATCAAGGTCAACTACAATTTGATTTGTAGTGGATACCCCGACCTTTTAGGTCTGGGAGGATGTCATTCATGACAAAATATTATAAGAGGTAGTTAAATTCTTAAGCTAGTAATATTTCTTAGATTTTGTTACAATTACATAAGTGGAAGAGAGCTGAAGCTCCCTATTTTAATAT
>JAGHAW010000225.1 GCA_021161305.1 Sulfurimonas sp. | reverse complement strand
TATCCAAACTTTCATCAAACTCTTTTATAACACTATTAACCTCATCACTTATAAAACAATCAGCTTTTTTCATATCTTCTACAAAATACAAATCATAAACCATACCATCAATGATAGATTCAAATAGTGAAGCTTCTTCATCCATATCGTTCTCTTTAGCAAATAAAATATAATCTACTAAAATTTCAAATGGTTTTTGTTGTTCTTTTGGGATTTGTGGAATACATAGATTTTCTACAAAAACTTTTTTCCATTGGTTTGTTCCAACTCCTGAACTATTACAAATAAAAGGAAAATGCCAACCTATAACTTTAGAGTTTAAAAATGCCAATAAATATTTTAAATTTTTACCATTCATTAAGAATGCACCAGCAAGTGGATAAAACTTATTTTCAATAGTAAATTTATTTTTATCTGATAATTCAAGCCATACTATTTTTTCTTTTTCAAAATCATCTAAAAATGCACAATTTCTAAGATTATATGGTGTTGCTCCTTTATCACTTCTTTTTTCTAGTTTCATATAGTATTTATCTAAATGTTCCTTTATAGCAGGATATTTATTTATATCAATAGGTGGATTATTATGCGAATTTATCAACCATTTATCAGCAAACTCATATTTATATCTTTTTATATCTCTACCCCTAAGGAGTGGTTTAATAATTTCAGCACTTTTACTATCTTGCTTTATTAATTCATCTTTAGTTTTACCATCTATTACAAAGGCTTCATTAAAGCCTGTTAAGATTCCTCTATTTATGTCTATATCCCATTCTTTAAGTGGAGTGCCAATTTTTTCAATTTTTTTCTTAATCTTTAGCTCTTCTGGATTAGCAAAACTAAAACTATCCCCTTGCAAGTCATTTTGTTGATACTCAAAACCTTTTTTAGATATGAATTTTTCTAGTTCGGTGTTTTTCTTATAACTATTGTCAATATCACAATAGACAAAGCTATTGTTTTTCTTGGTAGATTTTTTAAAAGAAAGAATACTTGTATCGGTTGTAGCACTTTTAAAAATTTTTACATTATGAAAATCAATATAGTTTAATATTTCTGTATTTTCTAGTAAAAAGTTTCTAAAATCTTTACCATATTTTGCTCTTGTGTATTTGTTTGAAGTTATATAGCTTAGTATGCCATTTTCTTTTAAAAGATTGTAACCTTTTTCAAAAAAGTAGATATACAAATCTGCTGTTCCACAATATGATTTAAAATTTTGAATCTCTTTTTTTGATTTCAACTCTTTGATTTTTTCTTGTCTTACATAAGGAGGGTTTCCTATAACAACATCAAAACCACCCTCATCCATAACCTCTTTAAAATAAAGTTTATAAAAAAATAGTTCTGTTGTTGGTCTTTTTAACACTTTTTCTATTGTTTTTATCTCTTCATTTAGTTGCATTATAAGCTTATACTGTTTATTGTCAAAATCTGTAATGCTAATGTTATTAACCTGACTTTTTATCTCATCTTCATGTTTTTGTAACTTAGTTCCTAAAACTTCATCTATAGTTTCTTCTATACTTTCTTGAAGCTTGTTCTTTTTATCTATATCGCTCTCTTTAAAATAATTATGCAGTTTATCTTGCATTGCATCTATTATGAATTCATCATTATCAAAAAGTGAGTTAGTATCTTTTGCTAAAGGGTCAAAACCATTTATGGTTTCAACTAAACTATTTCCTACCATTATTTTATAAAACAAATTTGGCAGTGGGATTGGTTTTTCCTCATCCACAACAATACTAAGCCAAAACCTAAGCTTTGCTATCTCTACAGCACTCTGTTCTATATCTACACCATAAATGCTATTTTCTATTATCTCTCTTTTTAAAACTGGTAAGGGAGTTTTATCTCCTAAGTGTACCCGTGTATTTATAATTTCATGCAACATACCCATTGGAAATGCTCCACTGCCTATGGCTGGGTCTATTACTTTTATACTTTTGAGTCTATGGTTCATAATGTCTTTGAGTTTAGTTTGTGGTATTTTTGAGTTATTTAGTAACTTATTTATACTGATGTTGTAGTAGTCTTTATATCTTAATAATTCCATTAAGCTTATACTTGTTATACTTTGGATGTTAAAAAAGTTACGAAACGTGGAAAGTCCTTTTTGGATAACTGCTTGCCGCGGAAGTTCTGCTCCATTTTGGAGGGGTTCTGCATGGAGGGAGCGGCAGTCCTCCCGTAACTTTTCTATCTCTTTATAAACATTCTCATTAAAAGCAAAATTCTCTTTATTTATCAAATTTAACGACTTGTCAAATTTTTTCAATCTACTCTTTATATTTTTTTCTCTAATTGGAAAAATAGTATTTAGCTCTAAGTCTCCCCAAATATTTGGCAAAAATGCAAGGGTAAAAAATTTATTGTCTATCTTTATATATTTTAAAATTGTTGGGTATTTATAACTTTTTTCTATCTTTATATCTTTGTTTGAACCAAAGTTAATAGCTACTACTTCATACTCTTTTTTAAAGATTTTTTTCCAAACTTCTAGTGTTATCTCAGGATGTCCTTTTTCCCCTTTGGTTCTAGTAGCATCCTCATTTAAAAAC
>JAGHAW010000238.1 GCA_021161305.1 Sulfurimonas sp. | reverse complement strand
GTGCTGATCTTGCAGATGATGTTGTTACAGCATTAAAAAAGAAAATAGAAGCCTTTCAGGCTTAATAAGAGGATATTAGATGAGACATCGTCATGGATACCGTAAACTAGGTCGTACAAGTACACACCGTGCTGCTTTACTTAAGAACCTTAGTATTTCGTTAATTGAACATGGTAAAATTGAAACTACTGTTATAAAAGCAAAAGAGCTTCGTTCGTATGTAGAAAAACTTATTACAGTTGCTACTAAAAATGATTCTAACGCTCATAGAACAGTATTCGCTGCGCTTCAAAGTAAAGAAGCAACAAAAACTTTAGTAAATGAGATAGCTCCTAAGTATGTTGATCGTACTGGTGGATATACTAGAATTACTAGAACAAGAATCCGTCGTGGCGATGCTACGACTATGGCTTTTATTGAATTAGTATAATTGCTACCCCTTTTTCGTTCCCAAGTAAAACTTGGGAACGAAAGTTAAGTTAAACTTCCCAATTCTAAAATACTTAAAATACAAAGTGAGACAAATAAAATGAGTAATTTCGCATTTGGAACATATAGAATCAGTGAGCATAACCCTCAACATATTTCAGCACTTAAAGCAGCTATAAACTCTGGGATAAAGATGATAGATACTTCGTCTAACTATATGAATGGAGATTCTGAAAGAGCTGTTGCATTGGCTTTAAATGAGTTAGATGAAAATTTGGTAGATGAGATAGAGATAGTTAGTAAGTATAAATTAAGTCAAAATCTTGATGAACAGTTAAAACTATCGTTAGATAGATTAAACAGAACTTCATTAGATTGTTACCTGATAGAGTATCCAGAAGAGTTTTTAATAAAAGCTATTGAAGAAAATGTCAGCAGAGATGATAGACTTGATGAGATGATAGACTTGATGAGATGAATGCTAAATTTTTTGATGCTTTTTTGGATTTAGAATTAGCTATTAAAGATAAAAGAATTCTCTCATACGGAATCTCATCAGATGCTTTTTCGCTGAATCATTCAAGTGAATATTTTTTACCGTATGAAGATATTTTGACTCTTGCTCGGGAGGCAAGTGAAGAGATAGGGAATGAAAAACACTCACTTACAACCATAGAATTACCAATAAATCTTTTAGAGCAAGATGGCTTGAAATGCAGTTCATGGGCAAAAGAAAATGGAATCAGAATTTTAGCAAATAGAGTATTAAATGCACAAAAAGAGAATCTGAATTATCGTTTGGCTGATTATGATGAAAGCAGAGAGTATTATCATCATCTAAATGAGTTGATGGAAGTTTGTGATAATGATATGCTTCAATCTCTTTATAATTTGATTGAGCAATTAGATGAGACTAAGCATAAGTTTGGTTGGATTGGTGATTATGATTCGTTTCTATTTACTCAGATTATTCCCCATATTAAAACTTCTCTTGAACTGATTGATGAAACCAATAGAGAGACAATGCTAAATCTTATAGATATGTTTTTAGCAGAGTATAGAAAAATGATAGCACATGAGTGTTCAAAAAGTACAAAAATTGCATTAAAAGATATTTTCAAAGAGTGTAACAGTTCAATGCAAGAGTGTGCTTTAAGGTTTTTAATGCACAGAGAGAGCATAGATTATATTATTGTTGGAATGAGAAAACCTACCTATGTTGATGAAATAATGGCATTATAAGACTTAATCTTGTAGGCTAATTAATATTTTTATGACTTGTTAAGCGATTTTGTCATATTTTATAAATATAAAAATATTTAAAAGGATAATTTATGATTCCCTTTTCTGATGAAGAGTTAATGACTCCAGTACGAAGTGTAATAGATAAGATTCGTCCATCGTTGGCTTTGGATGGTGGTGATATAGATTTTATAACTGTAAAAAACTCAAAAGTGTATGTACAGCTTAAAGGTGCATGTATAGGGTGTGCAAGTAGTGGTAATACACTAAAGTACGGAGTAGAGAGACAGCTTAGAATGGATATACATCCTGAAATATGCGTAATTAATGTACCAATTGGTATGGAAAATGATATTGAGAGCCTATAAGGTGTATCACACTTACGCTTTAGCGACAGAAATTTATAATAAAGTAAGTAGATGAGTATAATTAGTAAATACAAGATATTAACACAAGCAAATGATAGTTTTACAAAGTCTGAGTATAAAAATGCTTTGGAGCAGTTTGCAATAGTTTTACAAGACTATCCTAGTTCAAAAGAGGCTTATAATGGAGTTATACTCTCTGAAATGGCTATGAGTGGAGAGGGTGGTGCTGAAGCTCTTTTTGATTATTATGAGATACTTAAAGAGGATGACAAAGAAGAAGCAGATAAAATCATGAGTGATATTTTGACAAATATGGATGGTACGCTAGAAAAACTGAGTGAAGTTTTTTCCCAACCACTTCGTGAGAGATTAGAGTTTGAAGATGGTATCCTTTATCAAGATTTTAAAAATATTGTTGATGAAGGAGCTAGTTTTAGAGAGACTTTTGAAAATATTATGTTTTCAACTCGTGTGATAATTACTAAAAAAGAGGATTTTATTGATTTTTTAGATAGTTTGATTGAACATGGTTTTGAGGAGATGGCACTAACATATCTTGAAAATGCACTCGGTGCTTACCCAAGCGATAAAAATCTTAGAAAACTTCTTAAAAAATTAGCAAAAGGCAAATTAATTGAAAATTGAGTTACCAAATCAAGCGTTTAAATATGTAACGGAGAATTCTATTGAATGTGATAGTCAAACTGCTTTTGTGCAAACTACGCAAAATGAGAAGTATCTTCAAAATGCAAAAGATAACAATGCTCATTCTATTATCAAGATAGAAGATATAGCTGAACTTTTTGGTATAGATAAAATCAAGATAGTTGGAATCACTGGAACAAACGGCAAGACAACTACCGCAAGTGCTATCTACTCTTTTTTACTTGATTTGGGTTATAAAGTAGCTATGCAGGGGACTCGTGGTCTATTTATGAACGATGAAGTTGTAGAGGGAAAAACTTTGACTACACCATCTGTTTTAAACACTTACAAGCATATATATCAAGCAGTTCAAGCTGGTTGTGAGTTTTTTATAATGGAAGTAAGCTCACATGCCATAGTTCAAAAAAGAATTGAAGGTCTTAACTTTGAATTAAAGATTTTAACAAATATCACTCAAGACCATTTGGATTATCATAAAACGCTAGGCGAATATATAACTGTTAAAAATAGCTTTTTTCAAGATGAGAGTAAAAAACTTATAAACAAAGATGAGCCAAGAGCAGCTTTTAATATAAAAAATACTTTTACTTATGGTATAGAAAAGCCAGCTACATATAAACTTATCGCATACTCTCTAAATGATGGTTCAAGTGGAATTATTCAGCACTTTGCGGAGGTAGTTCCCTTTACCGCTTCTCTTCATGGGTTTTTTAATCTATATAACCTTCTATCTGCTATCGGAGCAGTTCATATTTTAACAGGTAAAAAACTAGAAGAAGTTGCAGAAGTGGTCGATAATTTTGCCGGAGTAAGTGGACGAATGGAGCAAGTTTGTTCCCTTCCTAATGTTATAGTGGATTTCGCCCATACCCCAGATGGAATGCAACAGGTTCTAAATGCTCTTAAAGAGAAAGAGCTTTTGGTAGTTTTTGGTGCAGGTGGTAACAGAGATAGACAAAAGCGTCCTATCATGGGAAGAGTTGCGGCATCTTTAGCCAAAAAGATTTATATTACAAGCGACAACCCAAGAAATGAAGATCCTCAAGCAATAGTTGATGAGATACTTGCAGGTATAGAAGATAGAAGTAGTACGATAGTTGAGTTAAATAGAAAAAAAGCAATAGGGATGGCACTTGATGAGCAAGAAGAATCTCAAGTTGTGGTAATTTTAGGTAAAGGTGATGAAACTTTTCAGATTATCTATGATAAAAAATTTCCATTTGATGATAGAGAGGTTGTGAGAGAGTTTTTAAATATTAAAGTTTAAAAGTTTAGCAATAAAGAAATCATTTTTTTATCTTAAAAATATAAACTTATTTTCAAGCATGAGATTTTATATATATAATTTTGCTATAATTGCGAAAAAGTAAGGATAATAATCATGGGAATCCCTCAACCAGCCTTTTATATATTTAAGTGTGAACAGTCAGCTCCTCCGGGTATGCCAAAACCGTCATGTGTGACACCGCAGACTCAAGACCTTTTTCAACATCTTGCAACTAAACTAATGCAAGAGGGAATTATGGGTACGGTTCAGCCGATTCGTACTTCATGTATGAATCGCTGTTCTGCAGGACCACTTATCTTGGTAGAACCGGGTCACACAATGTATGTAAGACTTACAAAAGAGAAAATTGATAGAATCGTAACTGAGCATATTATCGGTGGAAATGTAGTTCAGGAGTTCGTAATTGAAGATGAACTTTGGGATGAAGCAGTAACTCCAAAAGAGATGCAAAAGCAGATGGGAAGATAGGAAGTAGCTATGTTGATTGATATGTTGTACAGCAAAATTCATCGTGCTACAGTGACTGATGCCAACTTAAACTATGTTGGTTCTATTACTATAGATGAAGAGCTTTTAGAAGCTGCTAAAATGAGAGTTGGACAAAAGGTTGAGATTCTAAATGTTAACAATGGTGAAAGATTTTCTACTTATATCATCTTAGGTGAACGAGGTAAACGAGACATCTGTCTAAATGGTGCTGCAGCTAGAAAAGTTCACAAAGGCGATAAAGTAATCATAGTGGCTTATGCAACTTATGATGAAAAAGAGCTTGAGAGTTACCAACCTAAAGTTGTTATTTTAGATGATAATAACGATATTGACTATATAGCAGATAGTATTTAATTATGTTTGGGAACATGGGCGATATGAGTAAAATGCTTGAAGGGATGCAGGAAAATGCTGCAAAACTTCAGGCTGAACTAGAATCCAAGACTTTTAGCGTGAAGAGTGGTGGAGGCATGATTGAGTTGAGCCTTAATGGAAAAGGGGAAGTTATTGATTTAAATATTGATGATTCTCTTTTAGACGACAAAGACTCTCTTCAAATTCTTCTTATCGGTGCTATGAATGATGCAAACAAAATGGTTATGCAAAACCAACAAAATAGTGCTTTGGGGATGTTAGGCTCAATGGGTGGAGCAAATCCATTTGGAGTAAAGTAGGTGCTAAGAGTCTTTTTAGTACTCGCTTTTTTTCTTCTTAATCTTCAAGCCTCATCATGTAGGGGTGGTTACGACTCCTGCAAACAAAAAATAATTGATTCAAAATCAATAGTAAACCAATCACTTCAATTTCCTATAAACAAATATCAAAGAGTAGTTTTTTCTACAACAATTCCACATGCTAAAATACTAAAATATGATCCATATTTATCTCTGTATCTAATAGAAGATAAAAAAGGTTTCAAGTACCCTTTTAAAATAAATTATAACCTTACTTTGGGAACGGCTTGTGTTGATAAAAAGATGGCGATAGAGGGTAAAATTCTAAAACGACAGATTGGTTTAAACAGTTTTGCGAGATATAGTGAGCCTCTTTTTGTTCCAAGTCTTCTTCTGACTAGTTGCTGTTCTTTGGAGGGAATCGTAACTCCTCGTGGAATTATAGAAAAAGAGTATATAGATAGATTTGTAAGGGTAAAAGAAATTTCTTATGCTGATATTGGAATAAGAGTAGATGACAAAAAAAACTGCATCACAATAGACGCGGTAAATCCTTTTATAAAAGATAATCCGTTTAGAATTGGTGATTGTGTTTTAAAGTTTGATGGTAAAAAAGTTGCAAATGCTTCACTTTTGATGAGAAAAATACTTTTTAGTAAAATTGGTTCAATTCATAGTCTAACTATAAAAAGAGGTAGCAAACTTTTAACATTTAAAACAGAAGCTAAAAAAAGATATGGTGGTGGATATTTAAGTGATACCTTCTTAGAGTTTTTAGGACTCTCTTTTGATAAAAATTTATATATAGTAAAAATAGAGAAAAAAGCTCAAAAATATGGTTTGAAATTAGGCGATAAACTACTGCAAATCAATCAAAAAGAGATTACAAATGAGGAAGAAATATTAAAAATTATTTTACAAACTAAGAACTCTTCTAATCTTCTCTTTGAAAGAAAACACTTTCAGTTTTTTGTGAAGATAAATTAGTTAAAATTCCACATGCAAAATTTTGAACAATTTTTAGTAGATAATTTACCAATATCAAAAAGTATTCATCCCACTTATGAAGATGCACTTCATGATATGTTGGTTGCTGGTGGAAAGAGATTTCGTCCTGCACTTCTGCTGGGTGTTGTTTCTTCTTACAACCCCTTGATGATAGAGGGTGCTTGGCACGCAGCTTACGCAATAGAACTGCTTCATACTTACTCGCTGATTCATGATGATTTGCCTGCTATGGATGATTCTCCGCTTCGTCGTGGTAAGCCAACTCTGCATGTGGTTTATGATGAAACTACTGCTATTTTAGTGGGAGATGCACTGAATACTTACTCTTTTGAGGTTTTAAGTAGTGCACCTTTTTCAGACTATATAAGAGTGAAACTTATCCGTGAATTGGCTCAAAATGGTGGTCTCAATGGAATGGTTTTAGGTCAAGCTATTGATTGTTATTTTGAGAATAAGCCTTTAAAAGTTGAGGATATAAAAACTCTTCATACAAACAAAACTGCAAAACTTATAGCTGCTTCACTTAAAATGGGTGCGATTATAGTAGGTAAAGAAGAGTTGGGTGAAAAGCTTTATGACTTTGGTATAAAACTTGGGGTTTTATTTCAGATTCAAGATGATATTTTAGATGTTACACAAAGTTCAGAAGAAGCTGGAAAGTTAACCGGAAATGATGAAGATAAAAATAGTTTTGTAACTATTTTAGGACTTGAAGAGTCTATAATTCAAGCTAACGATTTAGCCGATGAGCTAACACAAGAGATGGATAGTTTTGATGAGAGTTTACAAAGTAACCTATCACCTCTACTAACAAAATATATAAATAGACACAAATAAAATACTCTAGTTCCCACGCTGGAGCGCGGGAACTAGTTTGAATACATAAATAAGGAAAATAAAATGAGTAACACTATGCGTCAAAAGATGGCAGACAGTATAAGATTTTTAGCAGCAGATATGGTTCAAGCGGCAAACTCTGGGCATCCGGGTGCTCCAATGGGTCTTGCAGATATAACTGTAGTTTTAAGTGAACATTTAAATCACAATCCTAAGAATCCTAATTGGTTGAATCGTGACAGATTAGTTTTTTCAGGCGGACATGCAACTGGACTTATCTACTCTCTTTACTATCTTTGGGGATATGGTTTAGAGATTGATGATTTGAAAAACTTCCGTCAGTTGGATTCTAAAACTCCGGGTCATCCAGAATATGGTCATACAGCAGGTATAGAAATTACGACAGGTCCATTAGGTCAAGGTATTGCTAATGCTGTTGGTTTTTCAATGGCTTCAAAATTTGTAGGTGCTCAAACTAACTCTGAAACTGCTGCTTTAATTGACCATAATGTTTACTGTTTATGTGGCGATGGCGATTTAGAAGAGGGTATCTCGTATGAAGCTTGTTCTATTGCCGGACACAACAAACTTGATAACTTAATTTTAATTTACGATTCAAACAGAATCACTATTGAAGGTTCAACCGATTTGAGTATATCGGAAAATATTCGTATGAGATTTGAATCTCAAGGTTGGGATGTTTTAGAGTGTGATGGTCATAATTTTGATGAGATTGATGCTTCAATCACTACTGCAAAATCAAATACAAAACCTACTATTATCATAGCAAATACCATTATAGCAAAAGGGGCAGGAGAATTAGAGGGCTCACATCATTCTCACGGAGCACCACTCGGAGATGAAGTAATCGCAAAAGCTAAAGCAGATGCCGGATTTGATCCAGAGAAGACCTTTCATGTTGACGAAGATGTTATGGTTAGATTTAGATGTGCCATAGAAGAGGGAGATTTGTTAGAGCGTGAGTGGATTCACAGTCAAAAAACTCTTCCACTTATGGAGCAAAATGAAGCACTTTTAGCACTAGAGAATCCAGATTTTTCTCGTATTGACTATCCTGTTTTTGAAAAAGCAGAAGCAACTCGTTCAACTAATGGTAAGATTATGAATGCTATTGCAAAAGGAATCCCAAGTTTCTTAGGTGGTTCAGCAGATTTAAGCCCGTCAAACAAAACTAACTTAAATGATATGGGAGTTTATCCAAAGGGAAGAAATATCTACTTTGGTATCCGTGAACATGCTATGGCTTCAATCGTAAATGCTATGGCTCTTTATGGTCCGCTTTTGCCTTTTTCTGCTACATTTTTTGTATTTTCAGACTACCTAAAACCAGCAGCTAGAATCGCAGCACTTACAGGAATTCAGCAGTTCTTTATCTGGACTCACGATTCTATCGGTGTAGGTGAAGATGGACCAACCCATCAACCTATCGAGCATCTTTCTCAGTTTCGTGCTTTACCAAACTTCTATGTTTGGAGACCGGCGGATGGTGCTGAAAATATTGAGGCGTGGAAAACAGCACTGACTATGAGTAAATCTCCATCAGCGTTTGTATGTTCTCGTCAAAATCTTGCAGTTTTAC
>JAGHAW010000058.1 GCA_021161305.1 Sulfurimonas sp. | reverse complement strand
TGACTGATGCAAAAGCTGTTGTTGATACTTTTGTAAATAGTGGCGATATTATTGCAGATTCTTATAATGATAAAATTTGTAAAGTATCTATAGTCGGTGTCGGTATGAAATCTCATACCGGTGTAGCTGCGAAAGCTTTCTCAACTATGGCAGATAACAATATAAATATAAATATGATTTCAACTTCAGAGATAAAAATATCAATGGTTATCGATGAAAAATATGCAGAGTTGGCTGTGAGAGGCTTACATGAAGCGTATGAGTTAGATAAGTAGATTTTAGTTATGCCAAATTCTCATATACCAGATTTTGCACAGTGGAGTTTAGATGCTATTAGAGAAGAGGATGGTGCTCTTAGTTGGCTTGAAGAGCAGAGATTTGACTGGACTACGACTACTGCTCATGCCATAGAACAGATTTTAAATGGCAAAACTATCATCTTGATTACAGATGAGAAGCTAAAATGGTTTGAAACCTATATTCTTACCTCTATAAATGCAGAATTGTTGGATAGACCACTTCTGCCAATTATAAGTATAGATAGTCTTTATAGTCATTACAACACCGTAAGTAGTGGTGAAAGGATAGATATATTAGATGATATGCTTTCTCTATCTTTTAAGGAGAATTATTTCTTTTTTTACATAGGCAGAGGTGATGACAGAAGAGCCGATATAGCTAAGAGAAGAGATAACAGTTATTTTTGGATTTTTGATGAAGACTATCATAATGCTTTTACTATGAAATCTTACGATTCTCATCTTGATATAAAACTCTTACAACTCTATAGACTTTTTAACTTATCTTTAAATGCGGCGATGTTCGGAGAGGTCGATGTTAGCTCCTGATAAGAAGAAATCCTATATCTTAATCTCTAGTGAGGTGGAATTAGAAGTAGAAAGATTGACTTTAGAGTTGAAACCAAACAGAGTTGTTACTTTCGTTAGGGATGATTTCAAAATAGAAGATGCAAAAGCAGTAGTAGCTGAGGCTTATATAAGTGAATCGCAAACGAAGTATATTATATTGGCTGCCCAAAGTTACAACAATATATCTCAAAATTCACTTTTAAAAGTTTTAGAAGAGCCTCCAAGAAATATAGAGTTTATAATTATCTCTCCTACAAAATCAAATTTGCTTTCTACTGTTCGCTCAAGGTTGCCTATAATAAAAGGAGAGGTCTTTCATAAAATTATTAAAATTGACCTAAATTTATTAAGAATAGATTATGCTAAAATATTTGGCTTTTTAAAAGATAGTGCAAGAATAAAAAAGAGTGAAGCCAAAGAGTTGGTAGAAGCTATCTATTATAGGGCTACAGTTGTTGATATGCTAATCCTTTCATCTTCTCAGTTAGAAAATTTTGATAGAGCATATAGACTTTTAGAGTTAAACTCAAGACCCCAAAGTGTATTGGCACATCTGCTTATGAGTTTTGTAGGTAAAAAATAGATGAAAATTGAAAAATTATCAAACAATATTGATGCAAAAAAATATCTCAAAGAGTTAGGTGTAGATGGTGGAGGGGTTGAGATTTTAGCTTCAAAAATGCAACATTATCTTATCTCTATAAAAGATTTGCATGTTGGTGGAGCCAATATACTTAAACAAGATGCTCTCTCCGTTGGTGCAGATTTGGCAGTGCCTCGTGGTACTGTTATAGCTACTACAAAATATGTTGATTGTATACTTGTAGCAACCAAGAGGCAAGTGCAAATTTTGAGTAAAAAAGAGTCGGCTCAACCATTTGGATTAAAAGAGTTGGCTCATAAGTTAAAAGATATTTTAGAAGTTAAAAAACCACAATACATAGAGATAATGGGTGTTATAAATGCTAATGATGATAGTTTCTATAGTAGAAGTAGATTTCAAGGTTTACGAGCCATAGAAGTTATAGAGCAGATGATAGAAGATGGGGCAGATATTATAGATATTGGTGGAGTCTCATCTCGTCCAAATGCAGCAAAAGTAAGTGTAAAAGATGAACTTTTGAGAGTGAAACCAATTATTGATGCTGTACAAAAAGAGAAACTCTATGAAAAAGCAAGGTTCAGTATAGATAGTTATGAGTCAAAAATAATATCTTATGCTCTTGAGAGTGGTTTTAATATAGTCAATGATATTACGGGTTTGGCTAATGATGAGGTTTGTAAACTTTGTGCAGATTATGGGGCAACTGCTGTTATCATGCATATGCAAGGTTCTCCTCAAACAATGCAAGACAATCCAAAATATGACAGAGTGTTAAGTGATGTTTACTCATTTTTACAAGAGCGTACCTTAAAAGCTGAATCGTTTGGAATAAAAGATATAATATTGGATATAGGTATAGGTTTTGGTAAAAGTGTAGATGACAATCTTTTTCTATTAAAACATTTGGAGCATTTCTTAACTTTAGGTAGACCACTTTTAGTAGGTGCTTCAAGAAAATCAATGATAGATAAAATATCTTCATCCCAAGCAGATGAAAGATTGGCAGGTACATTGGCTTTGCATTTAGAGGCTATACGAAATGGTGCTTCTATGCTAAGAGTACATGATGTAAAAGAGCATCAACAGGCTATAAAAGTTTATGAAGCTTTGAGTAAAAGGTAGTAAGGACTTAGCATGAAATTTCCAAGTGTGGGTGATATAGCAAGTAGAAAAGTGGTCTCTATAGATATAACTAAAACTATTAGTGATGCTATTGAAAAGATGATTCATAATGAGCATAGAGATATTGTTGTTAAAGATTTTCAGAACTATTACATACTTACTGCTTTGGATATTATTGAGATAAATAAAAAAAATATTAACCTTGATACC
>JAGHAW010000223.1 GCA_021161305.1 Sulfurimonas sp. | reverse complement strand
TTCAGGTTAATTATAGGCTTTACTTTGGAGTCAATTATTAGTGAAATCATAACACCATATTTTAGATCATCTTTTAAGTATGAAAAAGTTATAGCTTGATTAGAATCAGCTTTTTTAATAACTTTTTTAATATTTTCATCTTTACTTGGAAATACATAGTAGATATTTGCTTTTGTGTTTGTTATGTCGCTGTAAGGAATAAGTTTAGTTTTAATAGTGTAGTCTTTTATGCCATCCTTATATTTAGAATCAATTTTTTCTTTTAGTGAGAGAGCATCCTTGTAGTTTACTCTTTCATACATTAGAGCAATTACTATAGAATCATTATCTATCTTTTGTTTAAACTCATAATCCATAAGTGCTATTTTAGGAACTAAAACAGCATGTACCTTAAGAAGTGAATCATTAATCTGTGTTGCAAAAATAGTTGTTGTAAATATAAATAAAAAAAAATAAAATTTCATCTTAAAACTCCAGTGATGCATTTAATAAAATTCTTCTGCCACTATCATCAAAATCTTTTTCATAGTTGTTTTTAGGAAGTGCATAATATACCCCAGAATTAAAAAGATCTTTTAAAACTAGACTAAGAGTAAAGTTTTTGTTGCTGTAAGAGAGAGTTTGATCAAAAATAAAACTCTCTCTCATGTCATCTCTTATGTCCGTTGTAGAGCGTTTAGAACTAGAGATATATTTTAGAAGTGAGCCAAATGTAAAACCGGAATTTAACTCATAGCTTAGAGAAGTTGAAGCTAGAATATTTGCAACATCTGCCAAATTATCTCCATCATTATCGTTTGCGTCTATATAAGAGGCAAAAAAGTTTAACTCTGTTTGATGGTTTAGAGAGTAGATATATTCTAATTCAGCTCCATAAAATTCATTTTTACTCTCTTGAATATAAGTTCCTGTTGGCTTTGTTATCATATCGTTGATTTTACTTGCATAAAAGTTAATTCTAAATATATTTTGTTCAGACTGCTTAAAAATAATTCCTGCTTCAATACTGTCTGAACTCTCTGCTTTCAAGTCGGGATTTGATGTCAGTTCAACCCAAGATGGAGCACGAAAAGAGTGAGAGTAAAGAGTTTTAACTCTTATGAATTCATTGAATCTGTAAACTAGACCAAGATTTGGAGAGTATGAGTCGCCAAAATCAGAGTAGCTATCATATCTAAGACCGGCAGAAATAGCAGTGTCTGAATTTAGAGAGTATGTGTTGTTTAGATAGATAGAAGTGATTTTCCTAGTTAAATATGGGTTAGAAATAGGAGTAATTGCTACTGAACCAAGAGACCATTCACTTTTAAGTGTTTTAGCAGATTCAAATTTAGCACCTATTAAAAATTCATTGTTTGTTAAAAATGTAGATATGAAATCCGTTTGAAAAAAGTAAGATTCCTCTTTATAATCTGCATCTACTATTCCTGCAGGATGAAGTGATTTAGCTTGTTGCTCATATCTGTTGTACCCAACCAAGGCAGATATTTTATTGTTTTCACTAAAGTTTCTTTTGTAAGATAGCTGTGTAAAAATTGAGGTGTTTATATTGTTGTACTTGTTTTTTTCTTCATCAAGAATACCAAATGCACCATAAGCATTTCCCATATCTGATTTTTTAACTCGTCCAAGAAATGAAAGATGCTTACCACTTAGATTAAGACCGACTGAGTAATCTTTTAGATGCCTATCGCTATCGCCATCATATGGAGAAGGATTTGGTTCTACTTTAACTATTTTATCATTTTTTTGATAGTAGCTGTCTAGTGCAAGTTTAAGCTCTCCAATATCTGTAGAAACCAATGCTCCACCTTTGGTAGTGTTATAACTTCCCCCAGAGATAAAAACAATGTTTTTAAAACTCTCATCAGAACTCTGTGTGATGATATTTATAACACCACTAATAGCACCTGAACCATAAAGAACAGAACCTGCACCTCTAATAACTTCTATGCGTTTTATCATCTCAATAGGAAAGTCCAAATAATGATAGATAGAGCCACGATAAGAATTGTTAATACTTACTCCATCAATCATTAGTTTAACTTCACCTTTTTGTGTAACTCCACGAAACACAACAACCGGTACACCTGTTTTCTCTTTTTTGAGTTGAACACCAGGGACTAATCCAAGAGCTTCAAAAACATTGTCAATACCAAGTTTTTGTAGTTTTTGGCTATGAAGAACAGTAACAAAAGAGGGCGTGTCATCAATGTTAAGTTTTGTTTTTGTAGCTATCTCACTTACTTCATCTAAACTTTGAAGTAAATCCGCCTCAAAATCAAGTTCACTAGCTGACAGTAAGCTCCCCAATAAAATAAAAACGATTAATAAAAGCTGCATAACAAGAACCTCTAATTAAAATTAAAATTAACATAATGAATTTTTATTATTATAGCAAATATAAATTAAATTACTCTTTTTTTGATATACTGTTAGCATGAATTCAGCACTTGATAGACTAAAAAAATTAACAACTAAAATCTCGGGTTATGAGGTGGCTAGAAAAGATAATCTTAAAATTTTAAAAGAGTTGTATCATGAGCTTGACATAGATAAAAAAGTGGAAGAGTTTTCATCACTTTTTGATTTTAAAGCTATAAATCTCTCTGGAGCATCACTGCTTAGTGAAAATTTGGGTGAGATTAAAGAGGGTAAGTACCTTCAATTATTGGCAATATCTTATGATAAAGATGCAATAGTAAAGAGTAAAAATATCTCTCTAGGTTATTTTGGCAGAGTGGAGAGTGTTGATGTAGATCTAAAAAATAAAATAGTTGAGTTGGTGATTCGTTATAGATTTGAGAAAAGTTTTATGACGCTACAGCACTACCATGAGATGTTAGAGCCATTTAAAAGAGATGAGTAGATTTTATCTTTTTTTATGGTTGCATTGGGTTATAAGAGTGACTCTTTGCAGTGTTTTGTTGGCATCTGGAGTCTCTTTTCTTGTTACAATTTTTATATATTTTTCACAAGGTCTGCCTCCTTTAGGTGTTGAGATATTTAGAGCACTTTTTAATATATTTGAATTTTGGTTTCAATTTTTTTGGAGTTTAACACTTCTTGTATCTCTTTTTAGAAGTCTAAAATATATTTTTAACGCTCCATATGCAGGATATGAATTAAAGCTTGTAGCATGTGAAAGCAGTGATGTTTTAGAAGAAATTGGTTATGGTGATTTAGTCAAAGTTTGGAGAAAGTGGTTTATGCTGCTTATCTGGATAAGTGGAGCAATTATGATTTTAGCTTTGGTATATACCTACCTTTTTACCTCTTTTTCCAGTCTGTTTGAGTGGTTTAATATCTATTGGTTATTTGGTTTTATCTTAATTGCCGGATATTTTTCTTTTATACTTTTAGGTGCAAGATGTAAGAAAGTTAAGGTTAAGTCCTTAGCCATAAAGAACCCCAACTTCAGAAGCTTAAAAAGAGGGCTAATGTGAGGCAAAACTTTGCAGTTGTACTTTATTGTACTTCAAAAAGTTTTAACGAAGCAGTAGCCCTCTTTTTAAACTTCCCTTCGGGCGATAAGCAGATAGCCCTATTGCGTCGTTAGATTTCCTTGAATTAGCACAGAGCTAGTCCTGCGAAAATCTGCCTAGCACTAGAGCTATCTGCTTATCGCTGAAATTGGGGTTATTTATGGCTAAGGACTTTATAAAATGCTGATATTTTTAGACCTTGAAACTACAGGATTGGAACAAAATGATAAAATCTGCTCTATCGGACTAATAGCCGTTGATGAAGCTGAGATAAGTGTTAAATATGATTTAATCAATGAGGGTAAAAAAATTCCACCAAAAGCTTCAAGCATACACCACATAACCAATGAGATGATTAAAAATAAGCCAATATTTAAAGAGAGTGAAGCTTATAATTTTTTACAACTTCATAATAGTGAAGATTCAACTCTAATCGCACATAATGTAAAATTTGATTTAGAGAAGCTTCTCGTATGTGGATTTGAATGGCATGGAAAAGTGATAGATACGCTAAGAGTTACAAAACATTTAATACCTGAGTGTGAGTTTTTTTCACTACAATTTTTAAGATATGAGTTAAAGCTTTATCGTGATGAGATAAGAGAAGCTTTGTTGTGTGGCATAAATGCCAATATTATCTCTCACAACGCCTTGGATGATGCCCTGAGTGCAAAACTACTTTATAATTGTCTTTTGGATATTTCATCACATAAGCAGATGATTGAGTTGAGTTTTAAAAATGTTCTGCTTCAAAAGTTGGAGTTTGGTAAATATGCTGGTAAATATATAGAAGAGGTTGCAATGAACGATAGAAGATATTTAGAGTGGATGTTGGGTAATATTATGGATTTAGATGAAGATTTAAGATATAGTATTGTTTATAATTTAGAGGGGTGTTGATGAAGATTGCAGTTGAGTGTAAATCACCATTATTACAAAAGTCGTTAGAACTTTTTTTAGCAAATTATTTAACTTCACTTAAACAGTGTGATATAGTTGTAAGGGATGAGAAGTGTCTGAATGATATTAGATGTTTTTATGTTTCTAGTGATAAAAAAGCAGATTTGCTTAAACCGTTTTCAAAGTCCCAGCTTATTTTAGCACTTGAAAATAGACATAAAAGCATGATAGGCACTAATGATGACCCTCTTAACTTTGACATCTTGGAAAAACGCATAGATTTTTTAACAAGAGAGTATAAAGAAAATATTTTAAAGGCTGTAAGAGCATTTTATGAGAAGTAAACCGATAACAAAAAAAATTATATCTGGGAAGTTCAAAGGCAGGATACTCTCTCTTCCGTCAAAAACAACTACCAGAAGTTCAAAAACTATAGTTTTAGAATCATTTTTCAATACCATCCAGTTTGAAATTATAGATGCAACATTTGTTGAGGTCTTCTCGGGAAGTGGTTCTATCGGACTTGAAGCTTTAAGTCGTGGGGCTAAAGAGATAATCTTTATGGAGAGAGACAGAGATGCACTTGGAGTTCTAAAAAAGAATATTGCACTGACTGATCCAACTGCTTGTGAAGTTTTTAGTGGTGACAGCTTTGAAAATATAAAAGCTGTTGTCAAAAAACTAAAGCGAAAAAATGAGAGTGCATACTTCTACATAGACCCACCTTTTAGCGTTCGTGAAGGCATGGAAGATATTTATGACAAAATGATAAAAATGATAGCTTCACTTCCAAAAGAAGTTGTAAAGTTAATTATCATAGAACACATGACAGGTTTAGAGATTCCACATATTATAGGTTCATTTGAAGTTCTTAAGTCTAAAAAGTTTGGAAATACAAGCTTAACTTACCTCAGAGCAGACTAAAGTGGAATAATTATTGCTAATTTTTTATAACTCAAGGATTAGTTATGAAAAAATTTATACTCTTTTTACTTATAAGCACAACTATCTATGCTACAAAGATTAGTGATGTTGCAAATATTGTTGGGGTTCGTGACAATCAACTTATTGGTTATTCTTTGGTTGTTGGTCTAAAAAAGACTGGGGATGGAACTACATCAAAATTTACTCTTCAGTCAATCGCAAATATGTTAAAATCGATGAATATAGATATGAAACCCATAGATATAAAGTCAAAGAATGTTGCTGCTGTTGTTGTAACTGCAACTCTAAAGCCATTTGCAAGGCAAGGTGATAAGTTTGATATTACAGTCTCCTCTATCGGTGATGCAAAGTCTTTAGAGGGTGGTACACTTCTGATGACTCCGCTTAAAGGGGTTGATGGTAAGATATATGCACTTGCACAAGGTCCTCTTAGTATTGGGGGTAAAAATGATAGAGCTGCAGGTAGTGAATCACATCCAACCGTAGGTTTGGTTTATGAGGGTGGTTTTGTTGAGAGGGAGATAATGATTGATCTCTATCATCAGGAGTATGTAACACTTTCTCTAAAAGAGTCAAATTTCAAAAATTCTGTTTCAGTTCAAAAAGCAATAAATGAAGTTTATAACACACAAGTTGCAGTTGCGATGGATCCTCGTACAATTAAACTGAAAAAACCTCAAAATAGATCTATGATAGAATTTTTAGCAGAGGTTCAAGATATAGATATGAATTATCAGCCAAAGAGTAAGATAATTATCAATGAGAGAACAGGGACAATTATCGCTGGGGTTGATATAGAGGTTAAGCCTATTATTATGACACATGGCGATATAACTATAAAGATTAGAGAACAAGAGAGTGCGGCACAACCAGAGGGTTCGATGGTAGTTGATAATGATTTAGTAATAGGTCTGAATGAAAATGAAATATATACAAGAAAAGGTACTACAACCGTTGCAAATCTTGTTCGTTCTTTGCAAAAACTAGGAGCTACCCCAAAAGACATTATCTCTATTTTGGAAGCGATGAAGAGTGCAGGTAGTATATCTGCAGATTTAAAGGTAATATAATGAGTTCTTACGGCGCTAGTTCTTTAAATATACAAGCTCAATTTTTATCACAACAACACTCTGTGCCAAAAATAGACCCAAAAGCAGAAGATGCCCAGCTAAGAGAGCAGACAGATGCTTTTGAGTCTGTAATACTGAAAATGATGATGGACAATGCTATGAAGGATGAGAAAAATCTTTTTTCACAGCAGAATGATCCTGGTGATAAAATCTATAAATCAATGTACCGTGAGGAACTTGCAAATGCCAGTGCCGGTGGATTTGGTTTTTCTCAAATGTTGTATGATTATTTGAGTCAAAAGAGTTGATTTATTTTGTAGTTTGTCGATATAGTTGTATAGAAAAAAACTGTAATGATAAATGAAAAGGATAAGTTATGATTTCACAAGTTAATGGTTCTGCTATTCGTAACGCTTACGCAAGTAGTCTAGGTGAATCTAAGGAGACTTCGCAAAAAGGTGGGGCAAGTATTTCCAAACAGGGCGATATGAGTAGGGTTGAAAAAATTAAAGAGTCTCTTGAGTCTGGAGAATATAAAGTTGATCTTCAAGCTCTTTCGGAAAAAATAGCTCAAGAGTTGTTGTAGAATTTAAAAAGTTAAATAGGGGTTGAATATGTTATCTCATCATTTGAAAAATGCTTTGGTAGATCTCAAAGATATAATCGAAATCACTGAGTCTGATATGGCAGATATAAAAGAGGCTGATCATGAGTCTCAGTTTGCTAGATTACCACTTAAAGAGGATAAGATTAAAAGCTTTGAACAGAAAAAAGCTATGATAGATTATGAAATATCGACTCTTATGACAACCAGCCCAGACAAAGATTTACCAGAGCTTTTAAATGAGGAACAACATCAACTGCTAGAAGAGTTAAAAGTAGAGCTTTCTAATCTGAGAGAAGTAAATAAAAAATATGCAAAATTAGTTTTATCGGTAAGTAATTTATATAATACATTTTTAGAAAGATTAGTTCCAACAGAGATGCAAGGATATAACAGGGTTGCATCAAAAGAAGCTTCTATTTTAGAAGTGAGAGTGTAAGGAACTTAAGATGCCTTCAATATTTAATTCACTCCACATTGGTTATTCAGGACTTAGTGTTGCACAACAAGGGATTGATACTACTGGACACAATATAGCAAATGCAGAGAGTGAAGGATATACGAGACAGAGACTTGTTTCAGTAGCTGCTACTCCTATAACTATGCTTCCTGGACAAGTTGGTAATGGTGCAGAAGTTCAGACTATAAAAAGAGTTTTTGATAATTTTGTATTTGATAGATACAATGATATGTCTGCTGATAAAGAGTTTAGTGATTTTGAGAAAAAGACGCTTGAAGAGCTTTCAACATATTTTCCAGAGATTGATGGTATAGGTATAAAAGCAGATTTACAAGAGTATTACAACATGTGGCAATCACTATCTGATAACCCAGATAATAGTGCTATAAAATTAGCTTTAGCAAAACAGGCAGAGACACTCTCTACTCATATTACTAGTACACAAAATCAAATTTTAGCCATGCAATCCCAAATTAATGATCAATTGGGAGTTAATATTAATGAGGTCAATAGTCTTGCCGAAGAGTTGGCAGAACTAAACCTAGCTATAGATACTGCTGAATCTGGTGATGGTTATCCTGCAAATGATTTAAGAGACAGAAGAAATATTATAGAGTTAAGCCTTTCAAGGCTAATTGGTGCTGAAGTAAATGCTGGTCAATTAGAATCAAATATTCAAATAGATAGTTCATCTAATACAAGAACGGGAAGTTATACTCTTAATGTAAATGGTTTTAATATTGTTGATGGCAATACTTATCATCCACTTCGTATTGATAAAGAGAGTAATCAGTATGGATTTTATGAAATTTCATATGAGAGACAAGATGGTACTCTGATTCCAATGGCTGAGAGTATAACTAATGGTAAAATAGGTTCTATTTTAAGTCTTAGAGGTGCTTCTATTGATACAACAAGTGATATGCCTACTGATGGTATTATTCAAAATGTTGTAAGTGAGTTTGATGCTTTTGCTAAAGGGCTTATAGAAGCTACAAATAATCTTTATGCACAAAGTTCAACCACAACAATGCAATCAAATCCATTAGAGTTAAGTGGTGTAAATCCTCTTTTAAGTTCATCAGTAAATATTAATGAGGGCAGTTTTAATCTTATTGTTTATGATTTAAATGGTAATGAAATTGCCACTAGAGAGATAACTATAGATGTATTAACTACAATGGAGGGTGTGGCAGGTTCTAACTCAATTGAAGCTAAAATAAATGTTAATATTGATGATAACGGTGATTTAAACGCCAATAATGATATAGATGATTATTTGGATTTTAATTTTGTAACAAATGCAGATGGAAAAAGTGTTGTTGATTTAAGAATAAAACCAACGGCAGAATCACAAGGTTATACATTTTCTCTATCAGATGTTTTAAAAGATGATGATTTCTCATCTGGAACAAACTTCGCGGGTGCTCTTGGTATGAGTAGATTTTTTGATGGTGAAAACGCTAGAGATATCTCTCTTAACCACAGCTTCCAAACTAACCCAACTCTTATATCTGCCGGTTATTCAGCAAGTGCCGGCGATAATAGGGTTGCACTTGATATGGTTCAGCAGCAGTTTGAAAGCTATGACTTTGATGTTGGCAGGATTGAGTATAACTCTACAATGTATGGTATGTTTGATTTGATTGCTACTGAAGTTGGTACAGAGACCAATAGAGCAATTCTAAGAAATGATACTGTCTCTGCACTATTTAGCTCTACTGAGATGGAGTATGCCTCTGTTTCAAAAGTGAGTATAGATGAAGAGATGACGAATCTTATCAGGTATCAAACATCTTATGGAGCTGCTGCAAAAGTTATAACTACTATTGATCAGATGATGCAGACACTTCTTGGTATTAAACAATAATTTTAGTATGCCAAAATTCAGTATTTTTATACTTCTTTTTGTCTTTGGGTTCTCTTTTTTAGGCTCATTTATATATGGTGTTGATGCCTATAATTTAGATAGTAGTGCAATTTTGTTGCCCCCTTCGCTTGATAATTTTTTAGGTACAGATAGATTAGGCAGAGATATTTTGGCAAGACTAATGGAGGGTGGGAAAGTTTCACTTATTATTGGTGTTGGAAGTGCTTTTATTGCCTCATTTATAGGTCTTGTTTTCGGTTCTATGGCAGGTTACTTTAGAAGTGGATTTGATAAGGCGTTTGTAGTTACAGTTGATTTGTTTCTGACATTTCCGACATTTTTTTTACTTTTAGCTCTTGTTAGTTATGTAAATGCTTCTGCTTGGGTTTTGATAGTTATTATCTCTATAACAGGCTGGATGACCACGGCAAGACTGATTCGCTCTGAGAGTTTTAGAATTACTTCACAGCCATTTATAAAGATTCTAAATATTGCAAATGTTTCTAAAGTAAAGATTTTATTTAAATATTATGCTCCCATTTTGGCTCCTATATATTTTGTAAGTTTTACTTTTGGTGTTGGTGGTGCTATACTTGCAGAATCTGGACTTAGTTTTTTAGGACTTGGCATAGTTGCTCCACAGATGAGTTGGGGAACTATACTTAGTGGAGGAAAAGGTGTTGTAGAGATAGCATGGTGGGTTAGTTTTTTCCCCGGTTTGATGATATTTTTAGTTACATTTTCACTTATCAATATTTCAAATTATCTACAACAATTAACTAATAAAAAGCAAATCCAAAATTAGGATAAAGTTATGAAAGATAGAGAGATAGGTTACTATTTTATAGTGATGGCAAGTGTTGTTGTCGTTTTAGCTGGAGTGAAAAGTGCCTCAGAAATTGTAGTGCCGTTTTTACTCTCTCTGTTTTTAGCTATTATTCTCTCCCCGTCATATAACTTTTTTAGAAAAAAAGGTTTGCCTGATGGTTTTTCTTTAACTTTAGTTATAACTATTTTTATTATATTTTTGGCACTTGTAGCGAAATTAATCGGTTCTTCTGCTCAAGAATTTACCTCAAAAATAGATTTTTATATACAACAACTGTCTTCTTATTACACATATCTTAAAGATTTTGGCGAAAAAATAGGAGTTGAGATACCGGTAGAAGAAATCTCAAATATGATAAATACAAAACAGATTATGAGTTTTTCAACAGGAATCATACATGGTATCAGTGCGTTGTTTACAAATGGATTTGTCATACTCCTTACTGTTATCTTTATGCTTTTGGAATCTAAGAATTTTATAAATAAAATTGAGTTTGCAAGTGCTAAAAATGGAGTGATAAATCATATAGAGACAATATCCTCTCAAATAAAAGAGTATATGGTTTTAAAAGCACTTATATCTCTATTTACAGGTTTGATAGTGTGGGTTTCACTACTGCTTATAGGAACAGATTACGCTTTTTTATGGGCAGTTCTTGCTTTTATGTTAAATTTTATACCAAATATCGGTTCAATTATAGCAGCAGTTCCAGCAGTGCTTTTAACTTTAGTTCAACTAGGTGTCTTTAGTGCGTCTATTGTTGGAGTATTATATATAGCTATAAATGTTCTGATTGGTTCTGTTATAGAGCCGAAAGTGATGGGCAGAGGTCTTGGTCTATCTACTTTAGTCGTTTTTCTTTCACTGCTGTTTTGGGGATGGTTACTTGGAATGGTGGGCATGCTCCTATCAATTCCACTGACGATAATGGCTAAAATTATTTTTGATGCAAATGAAAATACAAAATGGATAGCTGTAATGCTTGGTGGTGGTGAGAATATCACCATAACTAATAGACCTCTTGAATAACTTTGGAAGTGTGGCTTTAGCCTCACCTAAAAGTCGTATATCCTTAGTAAGTAAAATAAAAGAGCAAACTAGATATACTTCTTGGCATATAAAAATATAAATTTTTAGGATAAATTTTGATACTGATGATTGATAATTATGATAGTTTTACTTATAACATTGTTCAATATTGTAGAGAATTAGGTGCAGATTTAAAGATAATTAGAAATGATGAGATGAGTGTTGAGGAGATTGAAAAATTGAATCCTGAAAAAATCATTATCTCACCTGGTCCGGCATCGCCTGATGAAGCAGGTGTGACATTAGAGGTTATAGACTATTTTAAAGATAAGTTGCCAATTCTTGGTATATGTTTAGGACATCAAAGTATTGCTCAAGTTTTTGGAGCAGATATTGTTCGTGCAAAAAATATGATGCACGGTAAAACATCAAATATGAAGCAGGTTGCAGAGTGTGTAATTTTTAAAGATTTGCCACAAGAGTTTATAGCAACACGCTATCACTCACTGATAGTAGATAAAAATTCACTTCCAAAGACAATAGAACCAACGGCATACAGTGAAGATGATGGTGAAATAATGGCACTAAAAATCAAAGATAGAGATATATACGGTGTTCAGTTTCATCCAGAATCAATTATGAGTGAGTATGGACATGAAATAATTGGGAACTTTTTAAAGATATGAGTCATAAATTCATCTTTTTCCTGATTTTAGGAATAGATGCTTTAGTGCTACTGCTAAATACTTCCCAACTTTCTATTTCGTATCATGAAGCTTCTATGCTCTATGGCGATTTTTCTTTTTTACAAGTCATTATAAAAAGTTCACTTTATATCTTCGGTCAAAATGATTTTGCCCTGAGATTGCCAATGATACTGCTTCATATTTTAAGTTTTCTGTTACTATATAAAATTTCAAAAAGATATTTAAAACACAAAAGAGACAGATTGTGGCTTATGTTGATTTTTGTTTTACTACCGGGAGTTACAAGCTCTGCTATGCTTATTGATAGTGCCGGTTTTGTGATATTTGGATTGCTTCTGTTTATATACCTATATGAAAATATTGCCCAAAAGTATATCTATGCTCTGTTACTGTTTTTTATGATTGCAGATGGTGGTTTTGCATATCTATTTTTTGCACTGATTTTTTTCTCTATCCACATAAAAGATAGATATTTTATGGTTTTTAATATAGTCGCTTTTGCAATTTCAATGACTCTTTATGGTTTAAATACTGAGGGTTTACCAGAAGGATATTTTTTAGATGCCATCGGTCTCTATGCTGCAATATTTACTCCTATCGTATTTGTATATATTTTTTATACACTTTATAGAAGGTATTTAACAAAAGAGAGAGATCTTTTATGGTTTATATCATCTGTAACACTCTTGCTTTCACTTTTACTATCTTTTAGACAGAGAGTAGAGATAGAACACTTTGCTCCATACTTGATAATAGCACTTCCTTTAGCCGCACAAATATTTTCTAGTTCTTATAGAGTTCGATTGAAAGTATTTAGAGGAAAATATAGAGCAGTATTTATCGTGTCGTTAGTTTTTTTGTTACTTAATAGTCTTTTAGTACTTTTTAACAAAAATATATATCTCTTTTTAGATGAACCACAAAAGCACTTTGCATATAAGATGCATGTAGCCAAAGAGTTGGCAGACGAACTTAAAAGTAGAGGTGTAAGTTGTGTATCTACTCACCATAAGATGCAGCAAAGATTGAAATTTTATGACATATTAAAATGTGAAAATTATATACTTTCGCAGAAAGATATATCTGAAAATAGAGAGGAAGATGTAACAATAAGTTACAAGAATATACCTCTTTACAGTGCAAGCGTTACTAAAATAAACACTAAATAGACTCTTTAGGAGTAATGATGAAAGTGAAGATAATCATTAAAAAAGATATGCTAAAATGATTTTTAAATATCAAAATAGGGAGTTTCTATGGCTCAAAAAGCGATACGAGAATATGACGCTAAGTCGATTTTAGCAAAGCACTGGGATAAATATTTTCCAGATTTTACTTATGCATATGAAACAGTAATGGTTCAAAATGGATCAGAACTGACTGAGGCTGCAAAAGATAAAAAGTGGTTAAATGAAAAAACATTAGTTGCGAAGCCGGATATGTTATTTGGTAAGCGTGGTAAAAATGGTTTAGTTCTTTTTAAGGACGCAAAGCCGGGTGATGTTAAATTGGCTAAAGCTACTTCATGGATTGATGAAAAATCAAGTGAAAAGCAATCAGTTTTCTTTTCTTTTGATGGTGATACTCCTACTGGTGAGCCTTCTGTTGATACATTAACTCACTTTGTTGTTGAGCCTTTTACTCCACATGAGCAAGAAGAAGAGTATTATGTTTCTGCTACTTGTGTAGGTGATAATGATGTTATCTATATGTCTGCTGAAGGTGGAATGGAAGTTGAAGAGGGATGGGATGAGAAGGTTACTGAAGTAGCATTTCCTATTACTGCAACAGAAGATGAAATTGCAGAGAAGATTAGAGCGAATGTTCCTGCTGATGTAGCTGATAAAGATAAAGCACAATTTGCTGAATTTTGTGTAGGTTTCTTTAGAGCTTACCGTGAGTTAAACTTTGCATATCTTGAAATCAATCCTTTTGTTATGCAAGGTAACAAAATTGAACTTTTAGATATGGTTGCTAAACTTGATGATACTGCTGGATTTATGATGGTAGAAGAGTGGGGTGATGTTGAATACCCTACTGCATTTGGTATGGAAGCTAAGTCTCCAGAAGT
>JAGHAW010000161.1 GCA_021161305.1 Sulfurimonas sp. | reverse complement strand
TATATAGCCTTCATTATGTTTGTTGGTTTTCATTATGATAGGGATTCTTTCTACAATTTCTATATCACTGATTGAGTTTACTTTATCTGGATTATTTGTAAGCAGTTTTATCTTTTTAATGTTGAAGTGATGTAGGATTTGTGTAACTATCTCGTAGGTTCTCTCATCTGCACGAAATCCAAGCTGATGATTTGCTTCAACAGTGTTGTAACCTCTGTCTTGAAGAGCATAAGCATTTATCTTGTTTAAGAGGCCGATATTACGACCCTCCTGTCTAAGATAAATCACCATACCTTTAGTTTTGTCTGCCATCTCTAAGGCATACTCCAACTGGTCTCTACAGTCGCACTTTAGGCTTCCTAAAGCATCACCAGTTAGACACTCTGAATGAACTCTAACAATAGGAACTTCATCTAAGTTCTCTGCATATATAACTAAATGCTCTTTTTCGCCCTCTTTGAAGGCTTTTACTTTGAAATTACCAAATCTTGATGGTAAATTTGCTACTTGGGAAATTTCTATATTCATTAATTTAATCTTTAAAAGGGTAAAATATTTTCTAAAAATTATTATAGCAAAAAAGGCGTTATTATGTTTCAAAGATTTCGTAGAACTCGTTTAAATAAACATCTTCGTTCATTAGTTCGTGAGACAACTGTTAGTGTTGATGACTTTATCTACCCTCTTTTTATTCGTAGTGGTGAAAGTATAAAAACAGAAGTCTCTTCTATGCCGGGTGTTTTTCAGATGAGTATAGATGAGATTTTAAAAGAGTGTGATGAATTGAAGAAGCTTGGAATTTACTCAATTATTCTTTTTGGTATTCCTGATGTAAAAGATTCTATAGGTTCAGATGCACTTTGTGAAAATGGTATTATTGCTTCATCTATTCGTGCTATTAAAGATAGACATCCAGATATGTTTGTTGTGACTGATTTATGTTTTTGTGAATATACAGACCACGGACATTGTGGAATTATAGATGAGGTTAATGAGACTGTAAACAACGATGCAACTTTGGAAATCTCCGGACAACAAGCTGTTATCCATGCAAAAGCTGGAGCAGATATGATAGCACCGTCTGGAATGATGGATGGAATCATAGAGACTCTGCGTTCTTCACTTGACGGGGCAGGGTATGAGAATCTTCCTATTATGAGTTACTCAACGAAATTTGCTTCTGGATATTATGGACCATTTAGAGATGTGGCAGAATCAACACCGAGTTTTGGAGATCGTGCTTCTTATCAAATGGATCCTGCGAATCGTCGTGAAGCTATAAATGAATCTGTTTCTGATGAACTTCAAGGAGCAGATATACTTATGGTAAAACCTGCTTTAGCCTATCTTGATATCGTAAGAGATGTTAAAGACAATACTTCACTTCCATTAGCTGTTTATAATGTAAGCGGAGAGTATGCAATGTTGAAATTTGCAGGGATGAATGATTTGATTGATTATGAGAGAGTTGTAATGGAAACAATGATTGCTTTTAAAAGAGCAGGTGCGGATATAATCATCTCATATCATGCAAAAGAAGTCGCAAAGATGCTTCAAAAGAAAAATTAGGTATAATTACGGCTTTTTTTAAAAGTAGTCATTTAAAGGATTTTAGTTGAGACATTTTTTAACACTTAAAGATTTTACAAAAGAAGAGATTTTAGAGATTATAGGTATTGGTCTTGAAATAAAAAAAGATTTGAGAGCTGGTATCTACAAAGAGCAGCTTAAAAACCAGACTTTAGCTATGATTTTTGAGAAAAGTTCAACTAGAACTAGAGTTAGTTTTGAAACTGGTATGTTTCAACTTGGTGGACATGCTCTGTTTTTATCTAATCGTGATATTCATTTAGGACGAGGCGAACCTATAAAAGATACCTCTCGTGTAATATCTAGTATGTGTGATATGGTTATGATAAGAACTTTTGAACATAGTATGATAGAGGAGTTTGCAGCTTACTCTAAGGTACCAATTATAAATGGTCTTACCGATTCTTATCATCCTGTACAACTTTTGGCTGATTATATGACAATGGTTGAGTATGGTGTTAATGAAAATGCAGTTGTTGCATATATTGGCGATGGTAATAATATGACACACTCTTGGATGATATTGGCTGCTAAGTTGGGATTTGAACTTAGAATAGCTACGCCTAAAGGTTATGAAGTTGATGCTAGTGTAATGGCAGAAGCACTAAAAATAGCAAAAGAGAGTGGTGCAATTATAAGTGTAACAAATGACCCTAAAAAAGCAGTAGCGGGTGCAACTATAGTAACAACAGATACTTGGGCTTCAATGGGTCAAGAAGATGAAAAAGAGCAGAGGATTCAAAACTTTAAAGGTTTTATGGTAGATGATTCTATGATGTCTCTGGCACAAAAAAATGCCAAATTTCTTCACTGTCTTCCGGCTTATCGTGAACAAGAAGTCAGCGAATCTGTACTAGAGGGTCATTCAGAGATAGTTTTTAATGAGGCTGAAAATAGACTTCATGCTCAAAAAGGTTTGATGGTTTGGTTAGATAGACAACGGTAGAAGAGAGTGGATTATATCCACCCTTTTGAATCTTCTATGATAGCTTTGTTGTTTGAATTGTAGATATTTATAAGTGTTGAAATGATATCAGTACCTTGATTGAAAAATTCATTTGGGTCAAGACCTGAACCACCTTGTAAAACTTTTGTGCTTGTTAGGGTAGCATATTTTTTTATTGCTTCTTTTACCTCAGATAGATTTTTATCAATGTTGAGGTCATATTTATCTCTGTTTCTTGAAAGAACATCTTTCATATCTGCTTGAAGTTTAGAATCTAAGTCATCTATCTCATCTAACATAGCTAACATCGCAAACTTTTGAATATCGTTAATTGCACCTTTTGCAACTATACCTGAGCCCATCCCTCTCATTCTACCTATCTGTTCTGTAAGTGGTAAAATAATCTCCATCATTATAACAGAAGCCTCTTGACCAAGCTCGTTTAACTCTTTTGAACCCTGTTTACTAACAGTTTGAGCAAGCATGAGAGTCTGTTCTATCTGCTCTGTATAGCTGTCAAATGTAACACTTGGTTTAAGTTTAAAAGCTTTGTTGTTTAGTCTGATTAGTGCTTGGGAGATATTTGTTGCTCTATCACGAACAATAGGATTAGATGCGAGTGGCAGTGATTCCATAATACCTATGGCTCTTTTCATATCTCTCTTGTTTCCATGGATAAGAAGCAGAGTGCTTGTGTTTCCGTTTAGGTAACTATTTGTTAAACCACGAGTTTTCTGAGTGGCAATAACTAGGTCTTTGAGTGAATTAATATACTTGGCATTATCTGCTTGGTCACTGTTACTAAAGAGTGACTTTGCTTCTAAGCTAAATATTAAAAGTGTTAATGCTAAAAATATACGCATCTGTTAGGCTCCATTTATAAATTTATGTTGCAGTGATTGTAACATAAAACAACTGTAACATAAAATAGTTTTGATAAATTTATATAGAAAAACAATTAGTTATCACTTAAAGTAATGAAAATAATAAGTATTTTTAATATTTTATACCAGTTGCATCTCTTATTTTCTCTATTAGTGGTTGTGCTATTTCTCTTGCTTTTTTTGCACCACTATTTAGAATCTTTCTAACTTCATCCTGATTTTTCTCATAATATTCGCGTTTTTCTCTAAACTCTCTAAAATACTCCCACATAACTTCACCAAGATAGATTTTAAAGTGTCCATGACCTTCGCCACCCCTTTTATATCTCTCTTGCAGTTCTATAAGATTATCACCCTCTAAAAAGAGTTTTGCCATATTGTAAACATTACAATTTTCATACTCTTTTGGTTCTTCCATCGCTACATTCTCAGTTACAATTTTTTTAATTGTCTTCATCTGTTTTTTCTCTTCACCAAAGATGTTTACTACATTTCCGTAGCTTTTAGACATTTTTTGTCCATCAATGCCAGGAACAGTCTGTACTTCTTCTTGAATCTTAAATTTTGGTATAGTTAAAATATTGCCATGTTGATTGTTGAATTTTATAGCTACATCTCTGGCAATTTCCACATGTTGAATCTGGTCTTTTCCAACTGGAACAATCTCAGAGCCAAAAAGTAAAATATCAGCTGCCATAAGAACTGGATATGAAAATAGAGAGTGGTTTGATGCGATTCCACGGGCTGTCTTGTCTTTATAACTATGAGCGCGTTCAAGAAGCCCCATAGGAGTAAATGATGATAAAATCCAGTAAAGTTCTAACACCTCTTTTACATCCGATTGAACCCAAAATGTTGATTTGTTAGGGTCAATGCCAAGTGCTAAAAAGTCAGTTGCACACTGCATGGTAAGTTCTTGTAATCTTTTTCCGTCACTTATGCTTGTCATGGCATGATAGTTTGCAATAAAAGCAAAAGTCTCACTATTTTTTTGAGCTTCAACCATCTGTTTAATAGAACCAAAATAGTTTCCGATATGTAAATCTCCAGAGGGCTGAATAC
>JAGHAW010000050.1 GCA_021161305.1 Sulfurimonas sp. | reverse complement strand
GTATCTATACTCATCATTTTCTAAAAGATTATAAAAAAACCGTTTTTTTCGTTGATACCATACCGAAGAATTTAAAAAGTATGCGATATCAACTAAAATACGAGTAAAAAAATTCATTAACTAAGCTTTGTTTTTAACAGTTCATTTACAGCCTGTGGATTTGCACTACCCTTACTAGCTTTCATAACTTGACCTACAAAAAAACCAAAAAGCTTATCTTTTCCACCCTTGTACTGCTCAACTTTATCAGGATTTGTAGCTATAATATCATCACACATAGCTTCAATAGCCCCAGTATCTGTAACTTGTTTTAATCCAAGTGCATCAATTACACCATCTACATCCAAGTTCTCTTGCATAAGTTTATCAAGAACCTCTTTAGCAGCTCTACCGCTGATAGTCTGGTCTTCTATACGCTTAACTAAAAGTCCCAATTTTTGAGCATCTACGGGTGAGTTTGTTATATTTATATCACCTTTTAACCTACTTTGAAGTTCAACAGTTAGCCAAGTAGTGGCATTTTTAGCACTAATACCCTCTTGCATCATCTCTTCAAAAAAGTTTGCCATTTCAATTGATGAAGTTATAACAGCTGCATTATACTCATTCATGCCATAATCATTTACAAATCTTGCTCTTTTAGCATCTGGGAGTTCTGGAATCTTGGAGTATAACTCAAGCATCTTATCAGTAACAACAGCTTTTAGCAGGTCAGGTTCAGGGAAGTAACGATAATCAGCAGCTTCTTCTTTACCCCTCATACTTCTGGTCTCTTGTTTTATTTGGTCGAAAAGTCTAGTTTCCTGACAAATTTCATCATTATAAATACCATCTTCCCAAGCTTCACTTTGACGAGTTACTTCAAGTTCTATGGCTTTTTGAATAAACTTAAACGAGTTGATATTTTTAATCTCAACACGAGTATAAAGTTTTTCATCACCTTTAGGTCTGATAGAAACATTAACATCAACTCTAAATGAACCTTCTTGCATATTTGCATCACCAATATCTAAATAACGGATTATTGAGTGTAACTTCTTAAGATAAGAAATAGCTTCATCACTACTTCTCATGTCCGGTTGTGTTACAATCTCTAAAAGTGGAGTTCCTGCACGATTTAAATCTACTTTCGATATATCTCCATCATGAATATTTTTACCAGCATCAGCTTCTATATGTGCAAAACCTATACGAATAGTTTTTTTTGAACTATCTTCTAACTCAATATCTAAACTACCATTTTGGATTACAGGAGTATAAAATTGTGTGATTTGATATGCAGATGGACTATCAGGATAAAAGTATGATTTACGATCAAAATAAGATGTACGATTAACTGTTGCCCCTATAGCAGTACCTAACATAACAGCTTTTTGTAAAACCTCTTTGTTTAAAACAGGTAAAGCCCCTGGAAGTGCTAAACAAGTCGGACAAGTATTTGTATTTTGTTTATGATTAAAACTCGTAGGACACGAGCAAAAAAGTTTTGTTTTTGTGTTCAGTTGAACATGGACCTCAAGTCCAATAACTACTTCAAACATAGATTTCCTTAGATAAAATAAATAATATGGCTTCTATTTTATCTAATTAAAGCTTAATTTGTGAGGTAAGCGTCCTCTAGTTCCCAAGTTTTACTTGGGAATTCATATATTACTTTATGTTGTTATATACACTCCCAAGCACAGCATAGGAACGAGAAAGCATTTTTTTTCATTTTATAAATTTAAGAATCAGCAGCAAGTAGCTTTTCTAAAAGCTCTGTCTGTTTTTTTGCTTCTATAAGTCTTTGTCTGTTGATAGCAAAAGCATCAAGAGCTAAAACCATAAAGAGTGAGATAACGATAAAAAGGATTGTAAGAAAAATGGCTAAACTAAGACCAAGGAAGATAAAAAGTTTAAATGTAATAAGAGCACCAAAAAGGACTACCGCCCATGATGCTCCAAGCAAAAAGCTTATAATTCTATCGAATCCATCTTTTTGCATCTTATATATATAAGGCTTAGTGTTCTTCTATAGCTACTGCTGAACCTAAGTAAACAGTTGTTAGCATCATAAAGATAAATGCTTGTAAAAGTGCCATAAAAGTAAGAAGTGCAAATGGAATCATTGGAAGTAACCAAGGAGCTAACATCAAGATTACCATTAAGAACATATCATCACCTTTTACATTTCCAAATAAACGGAAGCTAAGTGAAACTAAACGAGAGAAGTGAGAAACTATCTCAATTGGGAACATTAACCAGTATAACCACCAAACAGGACCCATAAAGTGTTTGAAGTATTTAATAACACCTTGACGACGGATACCTTCAAAATTATAGTAAACAAATACTACAAGTGCTAAGGTAAGTGCAAATTCTAAGAATGCACTTGGAGCTTCAAAACCTGGAATAATACCGATTAAGTTAGCTATTGCAACAAAAAGACCGATTGTAGCAACAAGAGGGATATAACGACGAGCGTCCTCTTTACCCATAACATCTATACACATTTGAAGAACACCGGAAATATATGCTTCCATAAAGTTCTGCGTTCCCTTAGGAACAAGTTGAAGGTTTGACATTGCTACTCTTACAAGCAATAAAGCTAAACCAGCCGATAATAACATATGCGTTATATATATAAAAGTCTTTTCGTGAGAAATAAGACCGAAAAAAGTAAACAATTCTGGCATAGAAGAACTCCCTATCTAAAATAAATTACGAAATTATAATCTAACTTGCATTAAAT
>JAGHAW010000046.1 GCA_021161305.1 Sulfurimonas sp. | reverse complement strand
CCCATATGGATATAAATTATATTGCTTTAGAAATAATTCTATTTAATCTTACAATAAAATCAGCAGTATTACCAATCTCTTTACCATCAAATAGTTTAGCTTGATCTAGTAAAACATGTGCAGCATCATTTATGAGATTTACATCAGAGGAATCTTTTAGTTTTACTAAAAGCTCATGGTTAGGATTGATTTGAAGAATCGGAGCTGGTTCAGGTGTATCACCCCCTTGACCCATTTGCTTCATCATCTGTGCCATCATATAAGATGGATCTTCTTTATCTATCTTTAAAGCTACCGGAGAATCGGTTAAATCAGAAGTAGTCTCAACAGATTTTACAGAATCACCTAGAGCCTCTTTAAACTCTTTTGCTAAACCTTCATAAGTTTTTGCAACTTCCTCTTCTGCTTTTTTCTCTTCCTCTGTCTCTTCAAACTTAGCATCCCCAACAGCAACTAATTTATACTCTTTATAATCAGTAACCATAGGAAAGATGATAGTATCAACCTCTTCATTCAGAACTAAAACATCAATACCCTTGGCTTTGAATCTCTCTAATGCCGGTGAAGCTTTTAACATTGCAAGAGAAGTCTTACCAGTAATGTAGTAAATCTCTTTCTTTTCTTCATCAATATTTTTAACAAAATCTTCAATCATAACAGTCTCACTAGAATTTATAGTGTTAAACTGCATAAGTTCTAGAATCTTCTCACGATTATCAAAGTCATTGTAAAGACCCTCTTTAAGTACATTTCCAAACTCAGCATAAAAAGTATCATATTTTTCTTTATCTTTTTTAGCCATTTTAGAAAGCTCTGAAAGTACTTTTTTAACTGATGTTTTCTTGATTTTATCCATAGTTGGATTTGATTGTAGAATCTCACGAGAAACATTTAGTGGTAAATCCTTAGAATCGATTACACCTCTTAAAAATCTTAGATAAGTTGGCATTAACTCTTTTTCATCATCAGTAATAAAAACACGGTTGATGTATAACTTGATTCCAGTTTGGTAATCAACTCTATATAAATCCATTGGAGCTTTTGATGGAATATAAAAAAGTGTTGTATATTCTACAGCACCTTCAGCTTTATTATGCATCCAAGTGAGAGGTTCTTCTGATGAGTGAGCGATTGAGCTATAAAAATCTTTATACTCTTCATCTGTTATATCTTTTTTAGATATTGTCCAAAGTGCATTTGCTTTGTTAATCTGCTCATTTACTATATCAGTTCTTGATGGTTCAATCTCTTTATCATCATCATCTTTAACCGCAGCTACAAAATTTTCTTTATCCATAAAAATTGGGAAAGGAATATGGTTTGAGTATTTTTTGATGATAGATTCTACTCTATGCGTCTCCAAAAACTCACTCTCATCATCTTTAAGATGCATAACAATAGTAGTACCATGTCCATCTTGAGTTGTATTTTCCAACTCAAAAGAACCATCACCTGTACTTGTCCATAAAAATGCTTCTTTTTCCCCTGCTTTTTTAGTAGTTACTTCAACCTTGTCTGAAACCATAAAACAAGAGTAGAAACCAACACCAAACTGACCAATAAGATTAGAATCTTCTTTTTGATTACCAGTAAGATTTTCTAAAAATGCCTTAGTACCACTTTTTGCGATAGTACCAAGATTACTCATCAAATCTTCTTCATTCATACCGATACCGACATCTTTAATAGTTAAAGTTTTTGCTTCTTTATTGGCAACGATATCTATACGAGGGGTAAAAGAAATATCTTTATATTTCTCATCTGTTAATACCAACATATTTAGTTTATCAAGTGCATCTGAAGCATTTGAAACAAGCTCACGAATGAAAATTTCTTTGTTTGAGTATAGTGAATGAATCATAAGATGAAGCATTTGGTTTGCTTCTGTTTGAAACTGATGTTTTGCCATTTTTAATATCCTATCTAATTAATTTTTAGAAGTTTATCAAAAAAAAGTTAATGGTTACAACTATCATCAACTTACTTTAGTCAAATAGACTAAAGTAAGTTTAGTCTATTTCTTATTAAAATATTTTTGATATAATTACGAGATGCAAAATGATTTTATTGATATGATTGAACCAACACCGGAATTACACTCGAAAAAATGTAAGTTTATCTCATTTTTTATCAGGATATTTTTACAATTTTTTACCTATATAATAGGTTTGATAAGTTGGTATCTATATGATTATTTTATAGCTATTGGTACACTGCTTTTAAGTTTCATAATTATGGGTATAATTCGATCTAAAATTAGGAATAGTGTTATACCTTTTAAACAAAAAGAGTATCAATACAGCGACCAAAACATAGCAGACTGGTACACAGCAAAAGAGATATGCAACGATTCTCTTGAACAAAAATTAGAAGAATTAGAAAGAGTATAATGGCACTAATAGACCTACAAAAAATATCAAAACACTACTCTATAAAACCATATTTTCACATAGGAAAAACATGCATTCATATATAGGAATTTACCACTTTACACCCAAAACAGAGTATAAACCAATCAGTGAGATAATCCCTTTGATTGAGCAAACACTTAGAGATCAAAATGCAGCATCGATTATAGATGAAGAGAACCTCCTCCACTTTAAAGAGAGTATTATTCAATGTATGGAGATTTACTATAAACTTGTGGGTATCGATGAGAATGTCATTGCAAGCAAAGGGGCAATCGAACCACAGGGGGTACTTCCACGATATACAGAGAGTCTGATTGGATATTTTCAAGGACTCGAAAAGCAGGTTCCTGCCAATAAAGAGATTACTGTTTTAGAATATTCCGGAGTTGATACGATTAAAATTCGATACAAATATACTGATAGTGTGATAAAAAAACTGGTTAAGTTAGGGCTACGTAATCCAAAAGTACTTGAAAATCCTTTGCAGATATTTCTCAAAGGGGGTGTGCTTCATGATTTGATAGGTATGCTTTTTATCTGTTCATATCCTTATGAAAAAGAGTGGGTTGCCCGCACCTTATATAATTATTTTGAATATGATAATCGAACGGATGATCATCTTTTATACGGATTTTATACAGTTGAAAAGAAAAGTGGTTAT
>JAGHAW010000197.1 GCA_021161305.1 Sulfurimonas sp. | reverse complement strand
ACTTCATCTATTTCAACGCCAAAACTTTTTTCTACAAATATAAATAACTCCACATAATCAAGCGAATCAAGCCCAAGATCAAGTTCTATATGCGAATAGAGAGAGATTTTTTCCTGTGTTAAAGTAGAAACATATAACTTTAAAACTCTATAAACTTCATCATCTGGCTCATCCAAAACCACTGTTATTTCAGCAATAATTTCATAACCTCTAATCTTCTTAGAATCATCAACTTCCATATTGTAAAGCTCAATCCCGTACCAGCGAATCTCACTCTCTATGTTGATTATATTCGCCTCTTTTAGTGCTTCAAAGTTCGGATAAATAGTAGCAAACGGATAGTTGTCACGCATAATTACTTTTACTTTTTTTACATAAGGGGAATGAAATAAGATTCTATCTTCAATTTTTTGTAAATCCATTCTTTATTCTAACACAACAAGCCTATATTAAGAGCCAAAAAGTTAAAATGGCATAAGGGTACCTCTAAAAACCCTTGCATCCTCAGAGCCAAAAAGAGAGGTAAGGTTGTGCAGAACTTTTTTTAAGTCATAGCCGTAGCTACGGCGATAAAAAATTGTGTGCAAGATTGCCTCTCTTGTTGGTTCCCTACGGGCATTATAGCAGATAAGCTACTGCTTCGTTAAAACTACTTGGAGCTACTAGTAGCTCCTGTGTAATTTCGCCTTGCATTAGCTTATCTGCTATAATGCTGAGGAAACAAGGGTTTTTAGAGGTACCCTTAATTATAAACTTAAGGATATTTTTGTTAAATCTACCCAATGCCTTAGCATCACTTCGCATACTTTTAGCACCGTTTATGTTTTGGATAATTTTAAATCCGGAAATTTTTACAGACAATGGTTACCACATAACTTGGAACTACTACTTTGCCTCACTTCTATTTGTGTTGGCAAGTGCTACAGACTTCTTCGATGGCTATATAGCAAGACAATGGAATCAGATGACTATGCTTGGAGCGATTCTTGATCCACTTGCAGATAAGATGCTAACCATCGCTGCATTTTTGGCTCTTATGATGGTGGGCGTTGCTAGTGTATGGGCTATCTACATCATAATTGTTCGTGAACTTTTTATAACAGGACTTCGTACTGTGGCAGTTAGTGAGGGGATAGAAGTAAAAGCTTCTTGGGCTGGAAAAGTAAAAACAGTTGGACAGATGATTGCCATCGGTTTTCTGCTTATGCATTGGTCATTTGGTAGTGAACTACTTTGGTTTGCAGTTGCACTAACACTTTATTCTGGTTTAGAATATATTTGGGGTTTTAAAAATGCTCTTTTAAGGGATATAAAGTAATGAGTTGGTTAGTCTCTCTTTTAGTTTTTTCCGGACTTATATTTTTTCATGAATTAGGTCACTATACGGCTGCCAGACTTATGGGTGTTTGCGTAGAAGTTTTTAGTATCGGTTTTGGAAAAAAACTCTTTACTTTTAGAAAATTCAATACCCAGTGGAGTATCTCTGCCATTCCTCTTGGTGGATATGTAAAGATGAAAGGTCAAGATGACAGTGACCCAACCAACAAGAGTTTAGATTCTGACAGTTACAATGTAAAAACTCCTACTCAAAAGATTTTCATACTTCTTGCCGGTCCTTTAGCTAACTTTGTTTTGGCATTTTTTCTCTACTTTTTTATCGCTCTTGGTGGACCTAGTATCCTCTCCCCTGTTGTTGGTGAAGTTGTAAAAGATTCTCCTGCATCTGTTGCCGAACTTAAATCAAACGACATAATCCTCTCCATAAATGAAACAAAAGTCTCCACATGGAAAGATATGGCAAAGATTATATCTAGCTCCGAAGGTTCGCTAAATGTAGAGATACAAAGAGATGGTTTTATAGAGTTTAAAACCCTAACTCCTCGTATAAGTGAAACTACAAATATGTTCAACGAGGTTGTACAAAGAAAGATGATAGGAATCTCCAGTGCCGGAGTTACACATAAACTTGAACTAACTCCACTTGAAACTCTTTCGTACGCAACCGAGCAGACTGTTTTTGCTTCAACTATGATATTTACAGGTCTTCAAAAGCTCATAGTTGGCGATGTTCCTGCAAAAGAACTTGGCGGGGTTATAACGATAGTAAAACTAACTTCTGATGCGAGTGCCGCGGGCTGGATGAGTGTACTCTTCTTTGCAGCACTTATCTCTGTAAACTTGGGAGTGCTTAACCTACTTCCTATACCTGCTCTTGACGGTGGACATATTATGTTTAACCTCTATGAACTTATTTTTAGAAAAGAAGCTAGCGAAGCTATTATAGTAAAACTCACTATTGCTGGATGGGTGGTACTTTTTTCACTTATGGGACTTGGTCTCTATAATGATGTTAATAGATTGATGGGGTAATATATTTAAGCCTAAAAAAACGTGACAGTTTTATAGCAAATATGCTATAATATAGTCACGATATAAAAAGGAGAAATTATTATGCATACAATTGATAAGTTAGAACGTAAGATTAATGCTTTACCTATAGGTAAAATAGTTCCTTTTTCATATGTTGATTTAAAAGCTGTTTCTAAAGATACTATTAGAAAGTACTTACATAGATTGCATGAACGTGGGATGATTTCCATAGTCAAGAGAGGTTACTTTAAAAAAATAGAACCCTTCCATGAATTTCTTTTTGTTTATGGATCATTAAAAAAAGGATTTGACAATCATAGGTTTTTAGAAAAATCAACAAAAAGACTAGGTAAAGCTTCAACAGTTAGTAAGTTTGGTATGTTTGAAGATAGTTTTGGAAATTATCCATACTTGATTACTAAACCAATCTCTAAAATAGATGGTGAACTTTATCAAATCAATAGAAAAGAACTACTAGAAGAGATTGATGAGTTTGAGGGTGCACCTGATTACTATCAACGAAAAAAAATAAAAGTAAAAACACATCATGGTGTGAATATTGCATATGCTTATATTCGTATAAATGCAGACATGCCAAAAGATCAAAAGCCTCTAAAAGTTTGGCAAAACAATGCCGATTATAAAGTTCAAAAACTTAATAGCTTTTTAGAAAAGTTGCATTAATTTATGTCACAAACAACTAAACGATATAAAGCTAATAATGAGTGTGCATTTGATTGTTTTGATTTACAAAGCAGTGATAAGTATCTATTTGGTTGTGAATTTGAATTTTATATAGATACAGATAAGTATGAATATTTAGAAGTCATTGAGAGAATAAAAGATGCAGTTTCCAATTTTTCTAATGTTGATGTTTTAGTTGATATAAATTCATTACCGTCTGATGCAGATAAAAATCAATGTATTCAAATTAAACCTGATCGCTCTCTTGAGGATAATGGGATAGAGATTTCCATCCCCATAACTTCTCAATCTGGGGTGAAACATTATATTGAAAACATTCTACCTATTATTGAAATGTATGGCTACACAAATGAAGATACCGGATTACATTTTCATATTTCTACAGCTAAAACTGATGGAGTAAATTTTAACTTCTACCTTTACATGCTTATGTGTCATGATAGAAATCTACTCTCTACATGGCAACCACGCACTGGATATAGTCATAATGTAATGGATATATTATTAAACAAGACAAAGTCACAATCAAGACAGATAAAAAATAAAAAAGGTACTATCTGGAACCTTGAAAAACTTTCACCAAATCATATTGAAATTAAATCAGTTGGTGGAACCAACTATCACAAAGAAGTAAGCAAAATACTCACTGAGTTTGATATGTATGCAAACTACTTTGATACAGTGTTTAAAGACAGTGATCCAGAGTACAGAATAAGGT
>JAGHAW010000253.1 GCA_021161305.1 Sulfurimonas sp. | reverse complement strand
CTTTTATTAAAAAGAAAACTTTTTTACAATCCATAGGAGAAATAACATATAAAAATTATATAGGCTTTCTCTCTTTTATGTCCTTTATGGGTAAACTTTTTGCTACTAAAGTGATTTATCTAAAAAATGTAAAAAATATAAGATATAAAGAGATAGCTTTTGAGATAAATGAGAGTGCCGTAAGAGCTTTGGGAATCATTGCATTAACGAGTTTTTTGATTGGTTTGGTAGTGGCTTATCAATCTGCTTTTCAGTTGAAAATATATGGTGCAAATATCTTTATAGTAGATATGTTAGGTATTTCAATATTAAGAGAGTTGGCACCACTTATTACAGCTATTGTTATTGCAGGTCGAAGTGGTTCAGCTTTTACTGCTCAAATAGGGGCGATGAAGATAACACAAGAGTTAGATGCTATGAAGACTATGGGGTTTGATCCATATATATTTTTAGTTTTGCCAAGAATTATTGCTCTAATGATTGCTATGCCGATACTTATTTTTGTAGCAGATATTATGGGAGTAATTGGTGGAATGGTTGTGGCAAATTTGGACCTAAATATTACTACAGATCTTTTTTTAGATAGATTTAGAGAAGTTGTGGCAGCTAAGCATTTTTTCATCGGTATCATAAAAGGACCATTTTTTGCATTTTTAATAGCTACTATTGGAATCTATAGAGGGCTTATGGTAAAAGATGATACTCAAAGTATAGGTTTTAACACAACAAAAAGTGTTGTTGAATCCATCTTTGCAGTTATAGTTTGTGATGCCGTTTTCTCAATAGCATTTACAAATTTGGGAATATAGTTATGAGTATGATTAATGTCCGTAATGTAAAGACTGTTTTTGATGATAGAGTGGTACATGATGGACTTAACCTTAGTGTAGGTGAGGGTGAAATTTATGGGCTTTTAGGTCCAAGTGGATGTGGAAAAACAACTCTGCTTCGTGAGATGGTGATGCTTCAAGAGTTTCAGGGAGGGACTATTGAAATTTTAGGGAATGATTTAAGCACCATAAGACATAGTGATGCTCAAAGATTAAGAAGAGAGTGGGGTGTTCTGTTTCAAGCTGGAGCACTTTTTTCATCTTTAAATCTAAAAGAAAATATTGCATTACCACTAAAAGAGTATACGGATTTATCAAAAAAGATGATAGATGAAATAGTTGAGTTTAAGATAAATTTAGTAGGCTTGAACTCATCTGATGCTCTTTTATATCCCTCACAAATTAGTGGTGGGATGAAGAAAAAAGCTGGACTTGCTCGTGCTTTGTCTATGGATCCAAAACTTCTTTTTTTGGATGAGCCTACAAGTGGACTTGACCCTATATCTGCAAGAGAGTTTGACAGTTTGATACTTAAACTTAGAAAATTGCTTGGTCTCACTATTGTTATGGTTTCACATGATTTACAATCTATTTATGATACACTTGACAGAGTTGCTATTATAGATGAAAAAAAGATAGTATATGAGGGTAGTTTGGATAATATTAAATCAGTAGAGAGTCGGTTTATAAACAGATTTTTTAGGGGTAATTTTGAATAACAGAGTAAATTATACAGTTATTGGATTTTTAGTTTTACTGGGACTTGCATTGATGTTGTCTTTTTCCTATTGGTTGCTCAAGCCATCGGCTGAGGATGAAACCAAAAAGTATAATATTCACTTTGATGAATCTGTTCTTGGCTTAAATCTTGATGCACCTGTGAAGTATAGAGGTATTAGTGTTGGTAAAGTCTCACAACTTAGAATAAATCCAAAAAATTCAGAGCAGGTAGAGGTACTTATAACCATTTTAAAATCAACTCCTATAAAATCATCTACGGTTGCTAAGCTTACATCACAAGGTATTACAGGGCTTAGTTATATTAATCTTAATCTTGGAGATAATGGTGCACCGGCACTTGTTGCCAAAAAAGGTGAAATATATCCGGTAATAAAAACAGAGCCATCATTTTTTGAGAGATTTGAAAAGTCTTTGGGTACCATATCAACAAAACTATCAAAAACATTAACAAGAACAACAGAAGTTTTAAATGATGAAAATCAGAAACAGTTTGCACTGGTGTTAAAAAGGACAGCCAGTTTTATGGATAGAATGGAGATGCTACTAAATGATGATACTATAACGCATTTTCACAGTTCTATGAAAAACTTAGATAGTGCAACTGAAAAAATAGATAGTATGGTACCAAAAATAGAGAATTTGATAGATAAAAGTGTGGCGTGGGAAGATAAAATATCTGCTTCTTTTGCTTCAATTATGCACAGTTATCTTGGTATTAAAAGTTCTATGGATGAGATAAAAAGAGCAGTTTCAAGTGGTGAGTTTAATGTAAAAGAAATAGCGGGGGATGTTGTATCAACTCTAAATAATACGCTTCTACAGATGCAACATTTAATAATAAGAGTAGAGAGTACACTAAACCAGTATGAGAGAAGTCCAAGTGATATATTCTATAAGCAGGAGAGTATTAAAAAAGGTCCAGGGGAGAATTAAAGTATGAGATATGTTTTGTTATTAGTCTTTGTTATATTGTTGTCGGGTTGTACTACTATCGTAGCACCTGTTACAGAGTATAGGATTATAACTAAGATTCCAGCTTTTTCTAATGTTAGTGGAAGCTGTAAAGATAAGTCACTTAAAGTTGCTCAAGCATTTAGTTCAAGTTCCTTGATGTCTAAAGAGATGAACTATGCACAGGGTAGTAGTAAGCTTTTTAGATACTCAGACTCAGAATGGTCAGAATCACCAAATCTTGGGATAACGGCAGAAGTATTAAAGCATGTTAGAGAGATAAAACTTTTTAAAAGTGTTCAAAATTCAAAATCAAGAAGTAAAAATG
>JAGHAW010000009.1 GCA_021161305.1 Sulfurimonas sp. | reverse complement strand
GAGCATGATTATAGTTTGTATTTAAAAAGTCAGTAATATATTTAAAAGATTTTGGTTTTCTAAAAAGCTCCGTTACATTTATAGATACCTCTAGAAAAAAACCTTTAAAAGCACTTCTGTTAAAAAGAATTACACCAACTGCATTTTTGATACTGCTAACACCATGCTTTAGCATAAAAATATCTAGTCGTCTCTTTACCATAGCCCTTTGATAAAGTCTAAAATCATATCCGTATTTTTCAAAAATCATCTCTAGTAAATACTCTATCCAACTATTACGATCAACTCTTTTATCTAAAAAATTGATATAATTTATAATATTTTTACTATTTAAAACATAATCATGAACACCTATTTCAAAGGCATTTATAACCATAGATTTTGCTTGACACTCATCTTTGTCTTGTATGATTAGTTTTGAGTTATTTTCTTTTATATACTCTAATTTATCCACACCATCACTAGCATAACCACACTCTTGAATAATTAAAAGTTTCTTTTTATAGTAACTTGAAAATGATTCATAACTAATAGATACAGATGGTTTAGCAAAATTATATTTCTCTTCATCACTTAAAAAGAAGTGACCATATTCAACTTTTAAATGTTTATTATGAGGTGCTAGATAGATTACACCTTTTTTAATCTTTTCTCCATCTTTAGCGTAACACACCTTGTGCTTAGTATATTTTTGTAGTATTGAGTCAAAGAGTTGTACTCCATCTGATTCAACATGCTGAACAACAACAATAGTTAAATTATTTAGAATTGTATTTTTTACAATATCCATAACCTTAGAAGATGAATCAGCACTCCCACCAATAAGAATAACCTCAATATCATCAACATGTAGAACATCATCTTTGATAAGTGACTTAAAGTTTGTTCTAAACCCTAATTTATGAAAATAGTGATTTAGTTTATATTTATTTGTAGTGATAAGTATCTTTTTACTATTTTTAAATATCTCTCTATATAAAATATTTATAATATTTTCACTAACACTATATACCCGACCAAACTCTACATGCCATGAAATATAATTTTCATAAAATAATTTTTCAAGTCTTGTAATATCATTGCTGTTTATGGGATAGTCAACTATAATATTACAATGACTGTTAGCATCAAAAAACTTCAACATTTATCTAATCCAAGCCTTTATCATAGAGATAAGTGCATTATGTTCAAGAGGTTTTGCAAGGTAGTCATCTGCTCCTGCATCTAAACATTTTTGCTTATCTTCGGGCATTGTTTTTGCTGTAATAGCAATAATAGGTATATCTTTGAACTTATCATTAGCTTTTATATCTGCAATAGCAACTAAACCATCCATAACAGGCATCATAACATCCATTAAAATCAAGTCTATATGTTGTCCATCTTCAAGAACTTCTATAGCTTCCTTACCATTAAAAGCACTATAAACTTCTGCTTGAAGACTCTCTAGAGTTGAAGTTAGAGTAAAAATATTTCTACTATCGTCATCAACAAGCAAAATCTCTTTTTCACTCAACTCATTTGGCTCAAATAAAATCTCTTCATTATCATCAATCATAGATAAACTATCAAAAGTAGAGATTTCACTTGGAGTTGCAACAATTTCTGAAAGCTTTTGACCTTTCACTAGAGGTAAAGTAACTATAAATGATGTTCCTACGCCAAACTCACTCACTACTCTTATATTTCCTTTTAGTAAATCTATGATAGTTTTACTTATAGAAAGACCAAGACCTGTTCCCCCAAACTCTCGACTTATAGAACCATCAACCTGCTTAAATGCGTCAAAGATAGCTTCTATTTTATCTTCTGGGATACCTATACCTGTATCTTTTACAACTAAAGTTATCTCATCATTAAGTGAACTAATTTCTAGAGTTACTGAACCCTCTTTCGTAAATTTAAAAGCATTACTTAAAAGATTTTTTATAACTTGAGACAGTTTTGTTTTATCTGTTGTAAAGCTAGAATCGAATTTATCTTCAACTATAAAATCAATCTTTTTTTCATCTGCTAAGACTCCAAATAATCCTTGCAAATCTTGCACAATATCACATGATGCAACCTCTTCATACTCTAGTTCCATATTCCCTGATTCTATTTTGCTCAAATCTAAAATATCATTTATAAGAAGAAGAAGGTCATTTCCGGCTTTATGAATTACCTTTGATTTTTCAACATCTTTTTTATCTAAAGTATTGTTTTGATTTTGTGTAAGAAGTTTAGATAGTAAGATAATAGAGTTAAGTGGAGTACGAAGTTCATGACTCATATTTGCTAAAAATTCACTTTTATATGCCGAAGCTTTCTCTAACTCTTCTGCTCTTTGGTCAATCTCTTGTTTAGCAGTAGCCAATGTTTCATTTTTCATCCTCAACTCTTTGGATTGAAGAGTAAGTTGTTGCTGTTGTTCTTCCATTTGAACATTTGACTCTTGAAGTTCTTCACTTTGAACCTGTAACTCTTCAAAAGCTTGTTGTGATTTTTCTAGTAAAACTTTTATCTGAGTATTTTGACTAGTTGTATAGAGTGCTGATGCAAATATAGTGGAGATTTTAGCCAAGTAATCCTTTTGAATCTCACTAAACTTATCAAAACTCATCATCTCTACCACACCAAAAAGGTCACCCTCATGTATAAGAGGAAAAGCATAAACCTCTTTAGGTTTTGCAAGTGTAGTACCACTATGGATTTTAAACTCATCATCTTTTATATTTTTAAGTAAAATAGGCTCTTTTTCAAGAGCTACTTGACCGATAATACCCTCACCTAATTTATAAGTATTAGAGAGACTATCACGAGAGATATAAGCAAATGATGCTACTAAATTTAAACTTTTTTTCTCTTTATCATAGGTATATAAAACTCCACTACTCGCTTTTATATAGCGACAAGCAACTGTAATTGCCTCTTTTGAAAGTTCTATCGTATCACTGATACCGGTAATCCCATCACTAAACTCACCAACACCATCACTAAAGAAAATCTCATTTTTATTTTGTATGCTAGACTTTCTTAACATATCAGTCATAGTTACAAGAGCTTGTCCTAGTTCATCATTTTTGGATTTTGCACTTATAGCATTCTTAAAATCCTCTCTTGAGATAGCATCTGCTTGTTTCAAAATACTTCTTAGGTATTTTATCATCTCTAAGATTGCTAAACCAAGTCTGTCATTTTCACCCTTAGTCTTATACTTTACATCCAACTCGCCAAGAGAGATAGATTCTGCAACATTTGTAATAGTCTCAAGATACTTAACCATCTCTATAAGTGCGAGACCAAGTTTATCGTCACTTCCCTTTGCTATAATATTTACATCATAATTTCCACTTGCTAGTGAAGTAGATAAGGCTGTTATCTCTTTGAGTCTTTGTGTCATATCTTTTATGGCAAGTCCAAGCTTATCATTTTTACTAAGTAGTTGAATCTCTTTTGTAAAATTACCATTTGCCACTGCATTTGCTTGTCCTATAGTAGTTTCAATAGCATCAATCAAAATAGTAGTAGATTTTACAATCTGCCCTATCTCATCATCTGAGTTATAGACTATAGGCTCTTTTTGTATCTCTCCTTTTGCGATCGCTTTTAACTGGGTTCTAATTTTTTACAACTTATTTACTAAATCTGAGCCCCCCACCCTCGTT
>JAGHAW010000202.1 GCA_021161305.1 Sulfurimonas sp. | reverse complement strand
TAAGAAGAGTGTGTAGATCTGACAGCGCAGTGCTGTCAGGAAGATAGAGCGGTGTTTATTTACCGATCTTGTCAGCAATAGCTTGCATGTCAGCATCGCTTAGTGAAGCAACTTGACCTTTCATAAGACCTTTCATTGGTCCACCGTAAGTACCGTCTTTGTAACCTTTAAGAGAAGCTTCAGTTTTAGCAGCATCCCAACCAGCAATAACTTGAGATTTGTTAAGAGCTTTTTTCTCAGCCTTAGCACCGTGACAACTTTGACATTTTTTATATAATGCAGCACCGTCCGCAGCCATTAAACCAACACTTGCAACTAATAAAGTTAAAGCAATTTTTTTCATTTTATTTCCTTAAGATAAATTTTCGACCCAATTATAGTGATTTGAGTCTTAAATACTCGTTAATGAATTATAGTGTATCATTTTATTAAATTTATATAGTAGTGAGTGGGCAAATGAGATACATTGAAAATGAGTTAAAAGATAAAACAATTTTAATTACAGGTGGGGCAGGTTTTATAGGTTCTAACCTTGCATTTTACTTTCAGAGGAATCATCCAGAGGCTAAAGTTGTAGTTTTAGATAGCTTTAGAAGTGGAGAGACTCTTTCAAATGGAAACTTGAAAAGTTTTGGACACTTTAAAAATCTTATTGGTTTTAGTGGTGAGATTATTAGTGGGGATATTAATGATAAAGATTTATTGCTTGATTTGGAAATAAATTATAATTTTGATTATATTTTTCATGAAGCCGCTATATCTGACACCACTGCGTTAGAGCAAGATTTGATGATTAAAACAAATGTAAATGCTTATAAAGACTTACTTGATTTGGCAGTTGCTCATAATGCAAATATGATTTATGCCTCTTCTGCTGCTACTTATGGTAATGCTGAGTCTCCTCAACGAGTAGGAAGAGAAGCTCCTCAAAATGTATATGGTTTTTTCAAAATTAAGTATGGATAATTTGAGCCGTGACTATATGAAAGATTCTGATATAAGTATAGTGGGGCTTAGATATTTTAATGTTTATGGTCCTCATGAGTATTTTAAAAACACAACTGCTTCTATGGTTTTACAGTTTGGTCATCAGCTTTTAGCGGGTAAAAATCCGCGTCTTTTTGAAGATAGCGATAAGATTCTTCGTGATTTTATATATGTTGAGGATATTATCCAAGCAAATATAAAAGCTATGCAACCTAAAAAAAGTGGTATATATAATGTTGGAACAGGAAAAGCTAGAAGTTTTCAGGATATTGTGGATATTTTGCAGAGTGAACTTGGTACATCATTAATATGTGAATATATTCCTAATCCATTTATAGGTTCTTATCAGTTTCATACAGAGGCAGATATAGCTACAACAAAAGATGCTTTGGGTTATAAGCCAAGATTTGAGATGGAAGAGGCTATCAAAGCTTATGTATGTGAGATAAAGCGAACCTATGAAGAAGAAGTAAAATCATGAAAGTTTTTAAAAACTTCAGACCAACTATTTTGGTTGTAGGTGATTTGATGATTGACCACTATCTATGGGGCAGTTGTGAGAGAATTTCACCTGAAGCTCCTGTCCAAGTTGTAGATATAGCAAAAGAGACAACAGTTCTTGGTGGTGCAGGTAATGTTATAAACAATCTTGTTGCTCTTGGTGCAAAGGTTAGTGTCAGTAGTGTTATCGGTGATGATGATAATGGTGTTGAACTTATAAATATGCTTTCATCTATAGGTGTTGAGACTGAAAATATAGTTACTCAAAATGGAAGAAAAACATCTAAGAAGAGTCGTGTTATTGCGGTTAGTCAGCAGATACTTAGATATGATAAAGAGAGTAAAGATAATATCTTAGCCGATTCTACGGCTAAGATTCTAGAATCCCTCTCTAGTAATATATCAAACTACGATATGGTAATTTTATCTGATTACGGAAAGGGTGTTTTAACTGATGAATTGTCTCAAGGTCTTATAAAGCTTTCTAATGAAAATGGTGTGAGAGTTTTGGTTGATCCAAAAGGTAGTGATTTTTCAAAATATAGAGGTGCTTATCTTCTAACTCCAAATAAAAAAGAAGCGATTTTAGCAACAGGCATAGAGATAGATTCTAAAGAGAGTCTTAAAAAGGCACTTTTAAAACTAAAAGAAGAGTGTGATTTAGGTATCTCTCTTATTACTCTTTCAGAGGATGGAATCGCAACTTATGATAATGAACTGCACATATTTCCAACGGTTGCCAAAGAGGTTTTTGATGTAACTGGTGCTGGAGATACTGTAATAGCTTCTATCGCTTTTGCTCTGAGTGCGGGGAAAAATATAGAAGAAACAGCAGGTTTTGCAAATTTAGCTGCTGGAGTTGTTGTAGGCAAGATTGGTTCTGCAACTGTTACACTTGATGAAATAGAAGAGTATGAGGCAAGTTTGCATAAGAGTACTTCTGATGCACATATAAAAAGTTTTGAAGATATAGACGCCATAGTAAATCGTTGTCGTTTAAATGGTAAAAAAGTTGTATTTACAAATGGTTGTTTTGATATTTTACATGTTGGGCATGTGAAATATCTGCAAATTGCAAAAAGTTTTGGAGATATGCTCATAGTAGGACTAAATTCTGATGAGTCAGTTTCTCGTCTTAAAGGACCAACTCGTCCTGTTAATATTGCCGAGGATAGAGCTTATATTTTGGCAGCACTTGAAGCTGTTGATTTTGTAGTGCCATTTAGTGAAGATACTCCACACGAACTTATAAAAATGATAAAACCAGATGTTTTAGTAAAAGGTGGAGACTATAAAGGAAAAGAGGTCGTTGGAACTGAATTTGCTTCTGAGTTGAAGCTTGTTGACTTTGTAGATGGAAAAAGTACAACAAAAACAATTCTCAAGATACAAGGAAAATGATGCTTAAAAAATTAGGACTTATTGCTCTATGTGGTGCTTCTGCATTTGCTATGCACACAATAGAGTTAAATGTTAATGATAAAGATTTAGAGTTTGGTGCTAGACTTGATATGGGTCAGTTTAGTGATGCTACTGAACCAGATACAGTTTTTGTTGGTGGAAAATTTTTACATGGTGATGATAGTCACAGTGATTTTGATAATAGTAGTGATATTCATGACTATATGGAGTTAAACTTTCTTATGAAGAGAGAGATTGATGATATTGGACTCTCTATCGGTTTGGGTGTAAAGCTAAATAATACAGAAAATTTTACTACTGTTCCTTTAGGAGTAGAGGCTTCATATAAACTTCCTGTTGATGTTAAAGTTCCTATGTATATAAATGCTGTTTTATATTATGCTCCCGAAGTTTTATCTATGGGCGATGCAAAAAGCTTTTTAGAGTATCGTCTTGAGTTTGATGCTGAGGTTATAAAAAACGGTCATGTTATTGCAGGTTATAGAAATATGGATACAAACTATGATAGTGATGAAGGTGGAAATATAAACTACAATAGTTCACCATATGTAGGTTTTAGATTCGCGTTTTGATCTGATTTGAACGCTAAAGAAAATCACCCCATTTATGCTTTAGCAACAGGGGTATCGGCATTTAGTGCCAGAAATTTCTTTAGTTACGCTAGCCGCTGTGGCACTAAAGCTAACTCCCGTAGGGAGTAGAATAATTAAATCTCTAGCTCTTTTACAGCTTCTATAACTTCAGAGGCTGTAATGTTTGTCATGCATTCATGATGTTTTAGAGGACACTCCCTTTTCATGCATGGGCTGCAATCCATTTCATGTCTTACAATTGTACTTTTCTCATTCATCCATTGTGATGTTTCTTTGTATTTTGTTGGTCCAAAGATGGCAACTGTCGGTACTTGATAAGCAGCTGCTACATGCATAGGTCCACTATCGTTGGTTATAAATAGAGAACATCCACCGATATTTGCACAAAGTTCTTTTATGTCTGTTTTTCCGGCTAAGTTGGTGTAGTTTTCTACGAGCCTTGACTTTAAGTTATCTTCAATCTCTTTTGCCATCTCTACTTCATTTGGTCCACCAAAGATTATGATATCAAATTTATCATTAAACTTTGAGGCAACTTCTGCAAATCGCTCAGGATACCATCTTTTAGCACTTCCATAAGTTGCACCTGCATTTATACCAAGAGTGGGTTTTGAAAATTGTTTTGGTCTTATATATAGTGCCAAAGGGGGGACAACTCCATCCCAACTTTGCGTATCTGTCATAGCCAATTTAGAGTATTGAATAGCTAAGTGTTGGTTTGTAGATATTTTTGGTGTATGTGAAAGTAAAAACATAGAGTGTGATGAACGTTTTGCAATGCACACAACAGTTTTAGTGAATCTTAGAAGTAGTGAAGAATGAAGTTGATTTCTAAAAGTAATAGCTAGATTAAACGCTCCTAATTCACGGGCAAGTTTATAAGTTGCTAAAAATCTATTTGAAGTTTTTTTTGTCTCATCTACAATAGCTTTTTCACAGAGTGGATGATATTTTAGAGCTTCTATGCTTACGAAACTGCCAATAAAAGTGAACTTTGCATTCGGATAGTATTTTGCCAGAAGTTCAATAGCAGGAGTAGCCATAATAGCATCTCCTAGCCAGTTTGGTAAAATTATAAGGATTTTCACCTGCTCCACCTATTTTTTTCCAATAGTCCTGCTTCAGCTGTATCAACCCCAAAGAGCAATTTTTTCATTTTTTCAATATTTTCATCACTTCCAACTTTTTCAACTATATCTTTAAAATTGTATTTTATATATCCACTATCATTGATTAGACCGATTAAATTTCCGGCAAAAAAGTATACAAATCTTTGGCTAACATCTTTATCAAATAGTGAATTACCCATAGTCGTTATATTTGCATCCCATCCTAACACATCAACAATTGTAGGAAAAATATCATTATGGGAACCAAGTGTTTTAATCTCTTTATGTTTGAAGATTTTTGGTGCATAGATAATAAGAGGAATCCTAAAGTGTTCAATTGATGGCAGTGGTTTGTCGTCTGGACGATATTCTTTTGCGATATCACAAAGTGCATTTCTGCTTCCATGGTCAGATGTAAAAATAAAGATGGTTCTATCAAACCAAGGTTCTTTCTTTACACTTTCTATAAATCGGCGAATGCAATCATCAGTGTAGATATAAGTATTTAGAGCACCATTGTAGTTTTTTAAGTCGTGTGGGTATCTTTCAAATTTTGCACTAGGAAGATAAAAATCTGTGTGAGTTGTGTCTGTAAAAGCAAAACCTAAAAAAGGCTCTTTCATGTTGTTTAATTTTTTATGATAAAAATTAAGCATATTGAAGTCATAGGTTCCAGTTAGTGGTTCTCTTCCTTCATCACACTCTTCCACATTTGGCATATCTTGAGCACCATAATAATTATCAAAACCTGCTAGATGACTGACAGCATCAATTCTGTATGAGCGTCTATTTGCTGCTTGCATAGATATGGTTGAATATCCATTTTCTTTTGCAACTTTTCCTAAATAGCTGAGATTTGATAGTTCAAGTCCTTTCCCAAGATACTGAAATCCTGCTGGAATTGTAATACCTGTAAATATAGATGTTATGCCAAAGATGGATCTGTAGCCATTAGAGTAAAAGTTTGTATATTTTAATCCTTCATTGCTAAGTTTTTTTAAATAAGGGGTTATGTTTAACTCCTTGTAGCGAGTAAATCCGTCAAGATGTTCTGCTCCAAAAGATTCAAGCAGTACTATAACAACATTGTATTTTGTTTTGTTTTTTTTAGAATAATGACGAAGAAGAGGGTATCTGCTATTTATAAATGGTGCGTTTGGTGTTTGTAAAGCATTTTGAGTGATTTTTGTTGCTTCTTCTAGTTTTAAAAGGTTATGTTTAGTTGATTTTTTAGCAGTTCTATATATGGTAAAAAATCCATTTAGTGCTAGATTTCCACTACTTACTTTATTTACAGCATAGGCATCACTAATACCAAAACTTTTACCTTCAAAACTATTTCTGATTCCGATAAAAAGGATTAAAATAGTTACAACACTAATAATAAAAAGTTTTCTGCCAGATACAAAATTATCTATTTTAGATGAAAAGAATTTATATATAGTATATAAAAAGATAAAAGTTAAAAAGATGGCTCCAGCTGTGTAAAGAAACATTGAACCAAAAGCCATACCAAAGATAATATCCCAATCTTCACCTAGATTGAATATTTCATTTGAAATATGTCGATGGATATAATCATAATAAAGAACATCACTAAAATTCAATATAAATAT
>JAGHAW010000054.1 GCA_021161305.1 Sulfurimonas sp. | reverse complement strand
GTTATAGCAGATAAGCTATTGCTTCGTTAAAACCACTTGGAGCTACCAGTAGCTCCTGCGTAGTTTCGCCTTGCATTAGCATATCTGCTATAACGCTGAGGAAGCAAGGGTTTTTAGAAGTACCCTTAAGCCACTATTTTGGTGTTTTTAATTCCAAAAAAATCCTCTTAAAAAAAGGAATCTTTGAGTAACTAATTTTGCATGAACAAAAGAGAGTCTAATGTTATCTTTAACTTTATCAAAGTGGGAAATTCTCTCATTTTTAGGGGGATAGTAGCACTCTACATCAACATCAACTGCTTTACCCCCTCTATAACAATGAAGCACTAAAACTTCTATCTCAAAATCAAATCGTCTATTTGAAATGTTTAAATCCAAGATAGAAACTGGATAGATTCTAAAGCCGCTTTGAGTATCCCCAAAACTTCTAAAAGTCTCTAAATTTACCCAAAAATTACTGAATTTTCGTCCAAATTTTGAACTTTTTGGTACATTTTCGTCTTCAAAGTCACGATTACCGATAACAATCATATCGTGATTATAAGCATCTACAAGCTTAACAATTTCAGAGCTAAGATGTTGTTTATCTGCATCCATCGTTACAAAACTTTCATAGCCTAACTCTTTAGCCTTTTTAGCACCGCTAAGTATCGCTTCACCCTTACCCATGTTGACATCATGAGTTACCAACTCTACATCTAAATTTTCTATATCTATTCGAATATCAGAGCCATCATCAACCACAACAACTTTATATCCATGATTTAAAACATCTTCTATAACTTCTCTTATATATGGAGAGTTATAGACAGGAATAACAACACAAATACTCATAATATAAAGTTTGCTACTTCTTCATTATTACAAAAAACCCTAAATTTATTACCATTTTTTTCATAAATCAGTGTTTGATTTGGTATTACCGTTTTAAGAAATTTAGCTTTTTTTATCGTAGTTATCTCTATATTAAAAACATCTGCAATTATCTCAAAATTTATAAATCCAGGTAGAATCGGCTTAGTCGGAAAATGAGCCTTAAATAGAGGGTGATTCTCATCGCTCAGACGGACAATCGCTCTCGTGTCATCCTTAAATTCAACGCTGTATAGTTCATCTGTAAGCATATTTTATCTCTCTTTTTAAATCATTGAAGAATAAATGTATAACCATTAGAGATTTGTTTCTTTTTATATCTGTAGTGACCGTCAAGCTCAATAACAACTCTATAATATCCAGAGTGATTTCCCACTCTTATCTTTGTAAAAACACTATTTTTTATCTTTTTAGTATAACTTTTAAGAGTTGCATCTCTTCTGAAATCAACTACTATTCTATGAGGTTCTACTAGTAAAAAATCTCTAATAATTTTATCTTTTGTGATTATTTTAATAGTTTTGTCAGATGAGTAAAAAGTTCCATATTTAAAAGATGCTATTTTTTTAAAATTTTCAATTTTTTCTGCTGTTTTTGATGAAGAAGAAGCTGTTGTATAACTTTGAGATATAAAAATAGGTAGATGCCAATCAACAGAATTTTCCAAGTCTATACTTTTACTCTGCACAGAACCATCCAAACTTTTATACTCTATGGTTACTTTTTGAATTACTCTAGCAGAATCAGGGAGAGAGAGTGTCGCTCGTTTAAGTGGGGATAAACTTCTATCTTCATTAGAAGTATAAGGGGTGTTCTTTTCCCCTTGTGCAGGAAAAAAAGGATTTTCACGAGCATCTGACACTGTGAGTAATAAAAACATTATCAATAAAACTCTAATCAAAAGTATCCCTAATTTTTTAAGGTATTATATCATTTATACTGAATTATTGTGCAGAAATCTCTTTTAGTTCAAAAAACTCTCTTTGAAGCTCTGCATTTTCATCTTTAAGTCTATAAATTTCTGTTTGAAGATAGTTTTCATAATCTTCAAGACCAAACAGAACTTCTAAAGAGTTTGTTCCGTAGAGTAAAACCCCAAGATATATTCCAAGTGCCAAAACTATGAAAAAAAGATACAAGAACTTTGTTAAAGAGAGTCCCAAATATTTTTGGGTAATACTTTGCGTATTGTCTATCTCTTCATAAAGTTCTTCTTGATTCATAGATTTTTTTTCTTAGTTAAAAAGTGCTGAACCTAAATATTCACCATATACAACTTCATTTTCTATCTCTAAAAGACGGTTATATTTAGCAGTTCTCTCACCTCTTGCCGTTGAACCTGTTTTAATCTGACCACAGTTAAGTGCTACAGCAAAATCAGCGATAAAAGCATCTTCACTCTCGCCTGAACGGTGACTCATAACACAGGTATAACCATTTCTTTGAGCCAAACGAACTGTAAGCATAGTCTCTGAAACTGAACCGATTTGATTTGGTTTGATAAGGATCGAGTTCGCTATTCCTTCATTGATACCTCTTGCTAAGATATTAGCATTTGTAACAAAAAGATCATCACCAACGATTTGAATTTTATCACCTAGCTTTTCAGTCATTAGTTTAAATCCATCCCAATCATCTTCGTTTAGACCATCTTCTATAGAAACGATAGGGTATTTAGCACATAAATCAACATAATAATCAACTAATTCAGCAGAAGTAACAGTACGGTTTTCAGACTCTAGTCTATACCCTTTACCATCCTCAGCAAGAATTTCAGATGCTGCTACATCTAAAGCGATACCAATCTGCTCACCAGCTTTGTAACCAGCTTTTTCTATAGCTTGCATAATAATTTGAATAGGCTCTTCGTTTGAAGATAAATCTGGAGCAAAACCACCCTCATCACCTAGGGCAGTATTATGCTTATTAGATTTCAAAATACCTTTTAAAGTATGATAAACTTCAGCAGATGCACGAAGACCTTCTGCAAAATCTTCAAAACCAGTTGGAACAATCATATACTCTTGAAAATCAACAGAGTTATCGGCATGTGAACCACCATTGATAATGTTTAACATCGGTGTTGGAATAACCATAGCATTTGCACCACCGAGGTAGCGATAAAGTGGCATACCTAAAGATTTTGCAGCAGCACGAGCAACAGCCATAGAAACACCAAGAACAGCATTTGCTCCTAAATTTCCATAGTTGTCAGTTCCATCAAGTTCTTTCATAGTCGCATCAATAGTAGCTTGATTAAAAGGAGAAAGACCGATTAGAGTATCACTGATTTCGTTGTTTACAAAACTTACTGCTTTTAAAACACCCTTACCCATAAAACGCTCATCTCCATCACGAAGTTCTAACGCCTCACGCTTACCAGTACTCGCCCCTGAAGGAACAATCGCACTCTCAACTGTTCCATCACTTAACTCTACTGTCGCTTTAACTGTTGGGTTACCACGAGAATCCATTACTTCAATCGCACTTACGCTATCTATAAACATATCAGACCTTTTCAATTTTTATATATTGACGGCATTTTATCTAAATTTGATTAAGATTAAGATTATTTGGTATTAGGCATCACTATCTTGTATTTCAGAAACATCCATAGTCATAGTATCACTTATCCCCATGGCTACTTTGATTTTTTCTTCTATCTCTTTGGCTAATTCAGGTTCATCTTTAAACTTTTGTTTAACATTTTCGCGACCTTGACCAAGTTTTGTCTCTTCATAAGAGAACCACGCCCCTGCCTTATCTACAATATCTAACTTAACACCATAATCAACAAGTTCCCCCTCTTTGGAGATTCCCTCTCCAAACATTATGTCAAACTCTGCTTGACGAAATGGTGGGGCTACTTTATTTTTAATAACTTTTGCTTTAACACGGTTACCAATCTGACTCTCACCTTGTTTAAGTGATGCGATTCTTCTAACATCTATGCGAACAGAAGCGTAAAATTTCAGTGCATTTCCACCAGTTGTTGTCTCGGGTGAACCGTACCCCATCATACCAATCTTCATACGAAGCTGGTTGATAAAAATAATAGTACAATTCATTTTATGCAAAACACCTGTTAATTTACGAAGTGCTTTTGACATAAGACGAGCCTGAACACCAACTTGCTGATCAGTCATCTCACCCTCTATCTCGACTTTTGGTGTCAAAGCAGCAACAGAATCGATAACTATCAAATCAACCGCACCACTTCTTGCAATAGTCTCAACAATATCCAAAGCCTGTTCACCATAATCGGGCTGAGAAACAAGCAGATTATCAACATCTACACCAAGATTTTTGGCATAAATAACATCAAGAGCGTGTTCAGCATCTATAAAAGCACAAACACCGCCATCTTTTTGACACTCAGCTGTAATTTGAAGAGCCAATGTAGTTTTACCAGAACTTTCAGGTCCATAAATCTCAACAACACGACCTTGTGGTATCCCACCTATGCCAAGTGCTAAATCCAGACCGATAGAACCTGTACTAATCGACTTGATCGGTTCAATATTCTTATCACCAAGACGCATTAAAGCACCCTTACCAAATGCCTTATCTATTTGTTTAATTGCTAAGTCTAATGATTTTTGTTTGTTTGCGTCCATCTTTGGCTCACTTTTTATTGAAATTTAAACTTATTATATGTAAATATAAAATACTTTATTAAAAATATTGCAATTTGTCATACTTTTTAGTTAATTCTTTTATTTTTTAGGGGTCAGGCGTTGAATATCCACCATTATTGGTGGATATTC
>JAGHAW010000015.1 GCA_021161305.1 Sulfurimonas sp. | reverse complement strand
TACTCTTCGCATGATAAGTGTCGGAGAATCTTCTGGTATGTTGGATGCCCAACTACAAACTATCTCCGAATTCTACTATGAAAGAGTTGATTATTATGCAGAAAATATCGGTAAATTTATAGAGCCTGTCGTGTTAATAATAGTCGGTGGATTTATGGCACTCGTGATGGTAGGACTCATGGGTCCAATGTATGATTTGATAGGAAAAATTAGTCAATAGGTAAGAAAGTGAAGTCACTTACCCAAAAGGGTAAGTAATAAAAGTCTAAAATTCTAAAGTAGCATTAACTGTATTTGTTGTTGAAGCATTTGGCCATACATCACCACTTGGATAAATTCTAAAATCGCCACTATTTGAACCTATTTTTCCATCTGTCATTTTATCAAAAGCAATAGCTACATCTGTTGGTAGATGTACTAGGTATAATGTATTTCTTGAACCATTTCCAGTATTAAGCCAATAAAAATATGCAATAGTTGCACTTGTTGCATATTTACCTTTAATATTATAAGCTCCACCCTCTCCAGTTGTAACAAGATTACTTACAGGAACATCCAATCCGATAGCTTCTAATCTATTTTGTACTGTAACTGAATTGTCTAGCCTTACATTGTCACAGTGACCATCTTCACCAGTAGCAGTTCCTCCATTGTCACTTCCATCAGCAATAAGACAACCTGTTCTATCCTGATAAGTATTAGCAGTTACAACCCACTGTTTAACCCAAGTGTTGTATATTTTCTTTTGTTCAGCACTATTGATTAAATCCTTACCTTTCATAACACCACCAATAATTAAACCTATAATTATCATAACGATAGAAAGCTCAATAAGCGTAAAACCTCTTCTTCTCATGTTGTATCCTTTTGTTTTTATTTACTCTATAGTTTATTATATCGGATTTTTTTTAATACATTTAAAAAATAACTAAAATTTGGTTATTTATGGAAGTGGCTTAAGCAACAGAAATTTGGTAGTATCTGTCATTTGCAATGTAAGTATTTACCATTGTATGACGGAGGTTTGATTCTGCTTTTGGTGTTTGGCTAAGTGCGATATGTGGTTTTTTAGATAGTGAAAATATTTTAGAACCCTCTTCATAAGCTGTTTCTGCATTTTTTTTAATAGCTATTTTGTTGTATGTTATCGTGCTTTTATCTCTAAGTGGGTTTTGTAATTTTTGTTTATTGCTAAATGCTTTATAGCTTGAAATGTAGTTTATAGGTAGATTTTTACCACTTTTTGGTTTTAAAACCCCATTTTGTGATATGTCAAGATTAAGGGAACTTTGCGTATACCTAACTTTTTCACTTCGCTCTTTGGCAGTGCTAGTTGAACTGTTTGTGTGGATGTAAGTGTTATATGATGATACAAACATGATAACCCCTCTCCCCTAATTCTAAGACATATAAGCTTTGTTTTTTATAAAGTCTAATATATGTAAAAAATAGCAATTTGCAATATTTTTGCATTATGTGAAATTTTTTAGCTATATTTTTATTTTTAGGAGTAATGATGAAAGATTTTCATGATATTGTAAAAGAGTTGAAACTTTATTTGGCACAGAGTGAAAATGTAAAAGTTTATGATAAAGATGTTGCAAATATTCTTGGGATAACTCAAATGAATTTTGCGACTATGAAGAGGCGAAATACGACCCCCTATGCGTCTATTTTAAAGTTTTGTAAAAGGGAAAGACTTTGTTGTAATAAGATTTTTTTTAATTAGATTTTTGACTGGATAGTTACTTTTGTAGCTTCAAAAAGTTCTATCGCTTTTTGAACAATCGGTTCATTTTTTATATCGCTACCATCAATCTCTTTGCTTTGAGTGTTGCCAATCTCAGCATCTTCTACCATTGAAGAGCTTTGAGTCTCTTGCATGGTTATGGTGTGTGTGGGTTTGTCTGCAACATCATTTTTTTTTTCGTGAACTTCTTTTGAACAAGGGTTACCTTTGATTTGTGTTTCAAAACTAAAAATTTCTCTAACAAGTTGTTTTATAACGCCCCATCCATGTTTCAGTGTTTTTTTACACTCTTCTCCAGCACAACTTTCCCAAGTTAAAATATTATTTTCATAGGAGATAAACTCTATATTATTTGTAAAGCATTCGCCAAGTTCGTAGTTTCTATCTTTTATCTTGAGTAAAAGTTCTTCATATTTCTTTACATGTGAAATTTCACTCTCGTTCCCACGCTCCTGCGTGGGAACGCTTGGTTCTGCTACACAACTCTCTTCCGGTAAAATTTCCTCTCTTTTACTTTCCTGCACTGGAGCTTTCTCTGGAGTTGCTGTCTGTACCTTTATAGTAGCTATTTCAGGTCTTTGAATCTCTTTTTGCAGAGATTCTATCATCTGGTCAACTTCTTTGATACGAAGTGCTTCAACCATTTTAAAGAAGATAAGAGAGAGTACAAAAGATCCGTCAGCATTGATGCTGAAGAGATATTTTGAGTCACTCAGTATTCTAAAAAATCTATCAAGAACCAGAGTTGAAAATAGAGCATCATGGCTATACATTTTCTCTTTTAGGTAGGCTATCAACTCATCTACTACCATCTCAGCTTCATAATCTTCTAAAACTTTTGTGTACTCAACAAGTTTGGCATAATCTTTTGCAAAAACAGCGTTAAAAAGTTCTGTTATAAATTTAGGGTCAACAAGTCCTAGCATATCTGTAACGGTGCGAACATCTACATGATTTTTAGAGTAAATAATGGCTTGGTCGAGTAGGGTAAGGGTATCTCTCAAGCTACCCCCTCCACTTCGGGCTAAAATTTCAAGGGCATCATTTTCATACTCAATTTGTTCAAGATGTAGTATATGAGCTAAATGGTCCATGATTTTATTTGTAGCGATAGACTTAAATCTAAAATGTTGTGTACGACTTAAAATAGTTGCCGGTAGTTTCAAGGGGTCAGTTGTAGCCAAGATAAACTTTACATACTCTGGAGGCTCTTCAAGAGTTTTAAGCAGAGCGTTAAAAGCCTCTTTTGTCAGCATATGTACTTCATCTATGATAAATATTTTAAATCTGGCACTTGCAGGTTTATATTTTGTCTGTTCTATAAGGTCTCTTATGTCATCTATTTTTCTAGAAGAAGCAGCATCCATTTCTATGATGTCCATATGGCGATTCTCAAGTGCCATTACGCAGTTTTGACAAACTCCGCAAGGCTGATGACTTATTCCCTCTTCGCATATAAGGGCTTTTGCAAAGATTCTAGCTGTTGAAGTCTTACCGCTACCTCTAAGACCAGAAAACAGATAAGCATGTGAGAGTCTATTTGAGTCAAGTGCAAGTGATAGAGTTTGAGTTATAGTCTCTTGACCTATAAGCTCGTCAAAGTTTGAAGGACGATATTTTCTTGCTAATACTTCTGAAGATTCTTTCACTGACAACTCCGAATTTAATTAAAAAGATTTTAGCATTTAAAGAGTTAAAAGATTATTTATTGAGCCATTTTTTAGCAACAGCTTTTAGTGCATCTGGATTTTCTGAAGCAAAAAACTTTAGGTTTGGATTTTTGTATTTTTTAGTGAATGTAAACTCTTTTTCCAGTTGTTCAACTATAGCATCTCCTGAGTGGATTAAAATAGTCTCTTTGCCAAAGTAGTTTTGTATAGATTCTGAGATAAGAGGAAAGTGAGTACATCCAAGAATAATAGCATCTGGAGATTCTACATCCTTAAAATAGTGGTTAAATATAGATTCTACTACTATGCCACTATAAATCTCCTCTTCAACAAGAGGAACAAAGAGTCCGGTTGCTTTGGCTTCAAGGTTGTTGAAGCCGAGTGACTTAAGACCTTTCTCATAAGCTTTTGAATTTACAGTTGCCTTTGTGCCAAGTATAAGAATGTTTGAATCTTTGTCATTAACTGCATTTGAAGCAGCTTGTATTCCGGCTTCTACTACCCCTATAACAGGACAAGGCGAAGACTCTCTCATCTCATCAAGAGCGTAGGCACTAACAGTATTGCAAGCGACTATAATAAGGTCAAGTTCAAAGTTTTTAAAAAATTCTACAGCTTCAATAGCGTAGCGAATGATGGTGTTTTTGTCTTTGATACCGTAAGGAACACGAGCAGTATCACCAAAATAGATAATCTCTTCAAAGAGTTCATGTTCAAGCATAGATTTAACTACCGTTAAGCCACCGATTCCACTATCAAAAACACCAATTTTCATTATTATTTATCCGTATTCATACTTTCAAGAAATTCTGAGTTGGTTGCTTTTTTACCCATTGTGTTATAGATAAATTTAAGAGCTTCAACCTCATTGTCTTGTTTATGTAACATCTGACGGAGTATAAATACTTTTTGTAAGATTACAGGACCGAGAAGAAGTTCATCTTTTCTAGTTCCAGATTTTAAGATGTCCATAGCTGGGAAGATTCTTCTATCTGCGATTTTTCTATCAAGAACAACTTCCATATTACCGGTACCTTTGAACTCTTCAAAGATAACTTCATCCATACGACTTCCAGTATCAACAAGTGCAGTAGCGATAATAGTTAAACTTCCACCATTTTCAATATTTCTAGCAGCACCGAAAAATCTTTTTGGTTTGTGAAGAGCATTTGCATCAACACCACCAGATAACACTTTACCACTTGAAGGAGTTACAGTGTTATAAGCACGAGCAAGACGAGTGATAGAATCTAGTAAAATTACTACATCTTTTCCAAGTTCAACGCGTCTTTTTGCTTTTTCAATTACCATTTCGGCAACTTTAACATGGTTCTTTGCAGGCATATCAAAAGTAGAACTATATACTTCACCTTTAACACTTCTCTCCATATCCGTAACCTCTTCAGGTCTTTCATCAACAAGCAGAACCATTAAATCTATATCGGTATGGTTGGCAGATATACCGTGAGCTATCTCTTTTAAAAGTTCAGTTTTACCACTTCTTGGAGGTGCAACAATAAGACCACGCTGACCCTTACCAATAGGGCAGAAAAGATCCATCATACGACCCGTAAGACCCTTTTCTCTATACTCTAATTTGATTTGTTCTTCAGGGTAGAGAGGTGTAAGATTCTCAAACAGAGGTCTTTTTTTACTCTCTTCTGGCGGAAGTGAATTTACAGCTTCTATCTTGATAAGAGCGTAATATCTCTCTTGATCTTTAGGAGGACGAACCTGACCGGTTACAACATCACCGTTTCTTAGAGCAAATCTTTTTATTTGAGTGTTTGAAACATAGGCATCATTAATACTTTCGTTAAAGCTTTTATCGATTGAACGGATAAAACCATAACCATCTTGCATAATCTCCAAGATTCCACTAAAAAGGATGAAACCACCTTGAGCAGTTTGTGCTTTTAGAATCTCAAAAATAATATCTTGTCTTTTTAACTCATTTGGATGCTCAACTTTTAACTCAGTTGCCATAGCAACTAAAACTTCAATATTTTGAGTACGAAGTTCTTCAATAGTTGCACCTTTTACGGGTGTATGAGAACGAGATTTATTGTTATTTTTGTGGTGTGGTTTAGAATTTGAATGTTTGCGAGGTTGCTGTGAATTGTTTTCACTCATAAAGTAACTGCCTTAAAGTTTTGGGATTTTTGCAGGGGAAAGATTTTAAGATACAAATATCTATTTGTTGATGCAATTTTACCACTTTGGGAGTGCTAATGTCAAGTTTACTCTATTTTAAGCTTGAAATACCATCTACAACGGTAGAAATATTTACTTTTGCTTCACCTAGAGTCTTTTGTGTATTCTCTGCCAGTTTTCTGACTTCATCGGCTACAACGGCAAAACCTCGTCCATGTTCACCAGCTCTTGCTGCTTCTATGGCTGCATTTAGTGCGAGTAGATTTGTCTGGTTTGCAATATCTGCTATGGTGTCAAGCACTCTATATATATCTTGACTTTGATGTTGCAGTGCAACTAACTTTTCATCAAATTCAAATTTCCCCTCATCTGATTCAACTTGCTCTTTTAGTTGAAGTTTCATGCTTTCTTTCTCTTTACTAAATATGTCGATTTTTTCTTGTAGCTCGGTTGTTAAAAATCCATAAGAATTTTCTAACTCTTGAACTTTTAGCCTAAGAGAATCCTTTTCCTCTGTTAAAGTGCTGTTTTTTTGCTCTAAATCGGTACTATTTTTTTGATTTTCTTTATGCCAAGATTCTTGTTGGAGTTTTAGAGAGTTAAGTTCATCCATAAGAGAGCTGTTTTGTTTTTGCAGAGCGTGAGCAATATCTTCACCAGAGTTGTTATTTACTGAAATATCACGATTTTTAAATATAAAATATCCTACGACTAAACCGATGACAGTTCCAAGCAGAGTCATAAGAAGATTAATCCAAATAGATGATTTGTTAACTATTTTTTCTTTATAGACTATCTTTTCCTCTGGTTTGATAGAGTGTTCTTTGATAAGTTTTGAACCATCTCTATTCATGCGTAGATATAGTTCTCTTACTCTTTCTATGGTAGAGCTATCTAGTTTATCGTTGTTCTCATGAAGAGACGCAAGAACTTTTAGTGTCTCCTTTTCCAGTGTTTTCAGGCTTTTTACTTTTGTTTTATCTAAAGAGAGAGCAGTTGCGATTTTTTCATGAGTAGATAAAACTAAATAATAGAGTGAAACTTTCTCTTCAGGAGTTAGGTTTATAGAGATTCTATCTATCTCTGCATTTAGTTGGTTGTAATTTTCCTCAACGCTTGAAGAAGGTACGGCAAAAAGAATCGTGCTTAAAAATAACAGGGTGTATAAAAGTTTTTTCATGCTTTTAAAAAGCATCTTTTATACCAAAGTTAAGCATATAGTTCTTGATGAATTTTATCAAATTCATGTAGAGTTCTCTCTAATAGTTTTTGTGCATCACTAAAGATTTTATCTATATTTTTTATCTCTTTTATAGAGTTGTCAAACATTTGAACTATGGAGTTTTTAGTAAGATTCTGTGTATCTTCATTTCTCTCTTTCATAGGTTGAAAAATTTCTGCCACTTTATGTGCTATCTGATTTAGTGGTGATTTTTGTGTTGAATCATCCAATTCTTTCATAAAATTATCTATAAACGGTTGAGCAATTTTCATAAACTCTTTTATCTCTTTTTTATCTTGAGCATCTATACCATTGCTTGTCATAGAAAATTGAAATGATTGCATAGATGAAAAAGAAAGACTACCGCTACTTCTATTTTCATCTTTTTGCCCACTCATAGAGAGTGACTGTTCATTCGAGAAATCCATGTTAATAACATCACCACTAGATGTTTTCATCATAATATTTAGGTCATGCGCTCTGTAAGCGTCTAAGCTGTATGAAGTGTTCATGGAATCTCCTTTAATAAGACAATATCGGAAAATAAACAAAATTTTTAAGCTTTAATGATAAAATACATCTATGAAAAAAAGATATAAGATTTTAGTAACAAATGATGACGGTTATGAGGCGAATGGTCTGCTTAGTTTGGTGGAAACTTTAAGAAGTATAGATGGTGTTGATGTTACGGTTGTAGCTCCGGCAAATGAAAAGTCAGCGTGTGGACACTCTCTTACTTTAGTGAGACCTCTGCGTTTTGTGAGTGTTGGGGATGATTTTTATAAGCTTGATGATGGGACGCCTAGTGATTGTGTCTATCTCTCTTTGAGTACACTTTTTGAAGATAAAAAACCGGACTTGCTTGTAAGTGGCATAAATCGTGGCTCAAATATGGGTGAAGATATTACCTACTCTGGAACTGCAGCTGGAGCGATGGAAGGTGTACTACATGGTGTTCCTTCTATCGCCATAAGTCAAGTGATGGATTTTACCAATCCTACCGGAGATTTTACCTTGGCATGTGAAACTATTAAAAAGTTGGTAATTAAAATAAAAGAAGGTTCTTTTCCTCTTCCTCAAAGAGAGTTTTTAAATATAAATATTCCACATGAGATAACAGAAGCTAAAATAAAAGTAACCTATGCAGGGTATAGAT
>JAGHAW010000052.1 GCA_021161305.1 Sulfurimonas sp. | reverse complement strand
TTGAATTGCACTTGATTTTCTTTGTGTTTTATAGATATGAAGTATATCGTAAGTTGAGTTAGAGAGTTGAGCTTGTTTATTATTTTTTGTGAGAATATTGTATTGATTAGTATCTTAAAAGTAGCCTGTCACCTTTTTCCCTATTTTTAACTTTAAACGGTGAAATGATATCTTATGAAGGGGAAGCACTTTATACGATTTTTATCAATGAAGCGGCATATTATGAGAAAGGTTTTGCTATGTGTCTGGCTAGAAAAGAGCGTATTATGATGAAAGAGTAATAAACTACCCCGAGACTGGTGATTTTGGAGTTCTTTCACAGCCTCTATTGGGTAGGATTTTTATTTATGATAGAGTTGTAGTTGTTACCAGACCCCTATATCGCTGTCAGACTCTTCAAAGAGAAGTGAGTTATCACATACTTTATGAAGTTCATCCAAGTAATTAAAATAAACATCACAGCACTTTTGAAGATATTTTTCATGTACTTTTGGTGGCTTAACTGGCATCTTACCTTCTAAAGACAAAACCCTAAATACGCTAATCATCAATAATTTGGAAGACATTTGGATTGATAAAACGTAAAATAGTTGAAGCCATAGGGAGGCGAATACCATGGCAGGATAATAATTCTTTTAGAACAGTTTCAGATTTTCTATGAGATCTAGAAGTTAAACTAGACAGATCTCGTATCTTATCAAGTAAAACAGTTTAGTAGTTAATATATTTTGTTAAAAACCGTCAAAAAAGCCCTAAATATAGGCACTTAAAGAGGGTAGTTTTTTATAGATTTCAAGTTTTATCAACTTAATGTATAATATAGAACCTATATTATGAATTACAATGGATGAGATTTGAGTAGTGAAGCACAAACAAGAACCAATTTAATTGACGGAGAACTTATTAAGTGCGGTTGGAATATTCAAGATATTACAAAAGTAGTTGAAGAGTATGAAATTGAACTTGATGATAACTTACCTGAATTCTTTGACAGAACCAAAAGGTTTGTTGATTATGCTCTACTAAATAAAACGGGTCATATTATCGCTATTGTTGAAGCCAAACGAGAGAGTAAAGCCGTTGGTTCTGCTAAGACACAAGCAGAGTATTATGTTAGACGAATAAAAAACAAACAAGGCTTCGCACCATTCATTTATATAACTAATGGACTTGAAATAGAGTTTTGGGATAGTGAGAACTATCCTATTAGAAAAGTCCTCTCCTATCACTCCTTAGATGATTTAGAAACTTATAGAAAACGAAATGACAACCACATCACACTCTCTTCTGAACTACTCAATAAAGAGATAGCAGGAAGATATTATCAAGTCAATGCCATTACTAAGACCCTTGAAACACTCAATGACAAGCATAGAAGTATTTTGTGGGTTATGGCAACAGGAACAGGAAAAACAAGAACTGTTGTCTCACTCGTAGATATATTGCTTCGCCAAGGCTTCATTAAAAGAGTTTTATTTTTAGCAGACAGAAGAGAGTTAGCCCGTCAGGCTATGGATAACTTTAAAGAGCATTTACCAAACCAATCAAGACAGAGAATAGAAACCGAGAACTTTGAAAAAGATAAACGGATTTATGTTTCTACTTATCAGACTATGATGAGTTTGTTAAAGAAAACAGATATCCCACAAGGCTTTTTCGATTTAATCATAGCTGATGAAAGTCATAGGAGTATTTACAACTATTACGGGCAACTGTTCTTAAAATTTGATGCTATCAAATTAGGTCTAACAGCTACCCCAGTTGATTTCATAGATAGGGATACTTTCCAGTTCTTTGGAACAGAAAAAGGAAACCCTACTTTTGCTTATACCTATGAAGAAGCCCTACAAGATGAATATTTATCTGATTATGAAGTGATGAGTGTTCAAACCAAATTCCAAGAAGAGGGAATTAAATTTGATTTACTCTCAAAAGAAGAACAAGAGAAACTAAAAAATAGTGGATACACAGAAGAAGATATAGACTTTGAAGGTAGTTCTATTGAAAGAATGGTTATCAATAAAGACACTAATAGGAAAATACTTACTACCTTTATGGATAACTGTTATTATCATCCTATCTCAAATTTACCCTCTAAAACTATACTCTTTGCTGTAAGTAAAAAACACGCTTATAGATTGGAAAAACTGTTTAATGAACTGTTCCCACAGTATCACTCAAAAGTAGCTAAGGTGATTGTATCAGAGCTGAATAATACAGAAGAGCTTATTAAGGAATTTAAAGATGTTAATAGTGGATTTAATATAGCTATATCTGTTGATATGCTTGATACTGGTATAGATATCCCAAGTATTATGAACCTTGTATTTGCTAAACCCGTATTTAGTAGAACTAAGTTTTGGCAGATGATAGGAAGAGGAACAAGGCTTTATGATGAAGAGTTTCATAAAGATAAATTTGTAATCTTTGATTTTTGGGGTAATTTTGAATACTTCAATCAAAAGCCCGAAGGATTTGAACCAGGAGAGCAGATAAGTTTAAATAGAAAGCTATTTAATGAAAACATTCAACTACTCAAAGGCTTACAAGGTGAAGAGTTTGAACACATAAAAAAAGAAGTAAAAGCACAGATAGAAGCACTTCCAAAAGAGGACTTCTTCATTAAGTCAAAAGCTACTCTTCTCTCAAAGGTGAATGAAGACTTTTACAACAACCTAAAAGCCAATTTAATGGCACTTGGAAGCATATCTGAACTCATAGACCGCATAGAGGTAAAAGAACCACAAGAGCTACAATTTAGAGTGAAAATTAAAAAACTCCAAAATGTCAAAACCAAACAAGACAGCAAAGCGATTGAAAAACAAATTAATTCTATTTTAGTAGATATAGAAAAGCTTCGGCTAAATAAAAGTTTAACTGTTGTAAATAACAATATAGAGCTACTTAATAAAGCAAGTAATGGTATGTATTGGGCTAACCTTGATTTTACAGAAACGAATGAAATTACAGATATTTTAGCACCTCTTATGAAGTATAAAACTAAGAATGAGATAGTTGTAGGGCATTTTGATATAGAGGACTACATAGATGCCTCCTCCATAAAAGAGATGAGACCTCTGTATGGGGCAGTAGAGTTAAAAGCTTATGAAGCACATATTTTAGAGGTAATACAAAGACTTGTAAATGATAGCCCTACATTACAACAGTTGTTTGTATTGGGAACGCTAAATGATGTCAATTTAGAGGCACTTAAAAATGAACTTTTAAAAGAGAATATTGACGTAGAACAGTTAAGTGATATGTTTGAGTGTAAGTCAAATGATTTAATTGACATATTC
>JAGHAW010000190.1 GCA_021161305.1 Sulfurimonas sp. | reverse complement strand
GTTTTTTATAACTTTGGTCTTTTTTTCATATAAAATCTTTCTTTCTTGCGAGAAAATCTATCTTGAAAACTCTGTAATTTTTTTGCATCTTTTCCATCTAAGGAGACTTTTGTACTATCTATATCTTCTCCTATTTCTATATCTAATGCTCCTGATTTTTTCATACCCAATTTTTGTGAATTAAAAACACTTCGATGACCAGTCAGTAAAAAAGAGATAACAGCACTAATAGCTGCATAATGTGCTATTTCAATCCCAAAAAGTTCTACTGCCATAATCGTTGCAGCGATAGGTGCATTTGCTGCACCTGAAGCAACACTCACAAATCCTAATGCTGCAAAAAGTGCTACATGGTCAGAACCTATAAGATGCCCAAAAAAGTTTCCACTCGTTGCCCCAACAAAAAAAACAGGTGTAATAATACCACCACTCCCACCTACTCCCAAAGTAATCGAAGTAAAAATCGTCTTTGCCAAAAATGCATACCATGGAACCTCACTATTTATAGTCCCCATAGGGTTCAAAGCATCCTTAATAGTATCCATACCAAGTCCAAGATAACGCTCTCCCAATATAAGTGTTAAAATGACTAAAATGAGTCCACCTGCAAAAGCTTTCCTATATGCACTATATTTAAGTTTTTTTACAAGCTTGGAAGTTTTTGTAAGCGTAGTTACCAAAATATCTGACACCACACCGAAAAATACCCCAGCTATAACAACTTGTGCAATAAGAGGCAAATCAAGAGCAATCTGTTGGTAAAAACGAACATCATAGTAAGTGTACTCGACACCTAAAAATTGTGTGGTTGTAAAAGCAGCAAAACCCGCTATAAAAGATGGAAGGAGAACATCATACATTATCACACCAATAATAAGGACTTCCACCCCAAATATTGCACCTGCTATTGGTGTTCCAAATACAGATGCGAAACCGGCACTAATCCCACAAATAACAAGTTTTTTTCTATCTTCTTTTCTAAACTTAAATGTCGTGGCTATAAAAGAAGCTGTACCTGCCCCTATCTGTGCACCCGGACCCTCTTTACCCACAGAACCACCGGCAAAAATGGTCATCAATGTAGCAAGCAGCTTTACAGGAATAACAGCAATATCTATCTTTCCATCACGTTTATGCACAGCTTCTATCACTTTTTCCGTTCCATGTCCTTCTGCATTTGGAGCAAATATTTTTACTATCCATACCGTAAGTACAAGCATAAATGGTAGGAGGAAATAGTAAGGAAAGGGCACATCTCCTTGATGATGTTCAGCCCACTCTATACTCTTGAGAAAAAAGGAGACAACTGCTCCAATAATAACACCGATAATCGATGATAAAAAAACCCACTTCGTTACACTCAAAAAAATTGTAGTCTGTTCTGTAACATGTTTTTTTATCATCTAAATAACTCTCCCTCTATACATAACCTTCTATATTATAGCCCCTTTCACATTAAATTATTCCTTTTTTTTTAAAACTTGGAATGAGTTAAGTCAAGGTTTTAATGAAAAGAAAAATCTTTTTTTGTTCGTACAGTTTTCTTTAGTGAAAAGATATTTTTATACTCTATTTCTAAAATTTCATACTCTTTCTTGAGATGTGGAAGTTTTAAAATAAACTCATCGTCTACACCTTTTCCCATCATTGCTTTTGCTAAGGGTGAGTGGATTGAGATTAGTCCATTTTCTGGTTCACTCTCCAAAACACCACAAAGAGTAAACAGTTCTTCTTCATCTGTATCGAGATTAATTATCTTCACACTACTGCCAAAACTAACCTTGTCATGTGAAAATTTTGAAGGGTCTATGATTTGTGCTTTTTGAATCATGGCATTTAGATAAAAAAGGCGTTTATCTATAAAACGAAGCTTCTCTTTTGCAGCGTGATAATCAGCGTTTTCACTTCTATCACCTTGGGCTGCTGCTACGAGTTTTTCCTCTGCAGTTTTAGGTTTTTCTACCTCTAGCAAAAATTTAAACTCTTCTACTAAAAGGTCATAACCCTCTATACTCATAGGCTCTTTACTGATGGTTAAAACCCACTATGTAGTAAGTTTCTTTATTATCTAATTTATTTACATCAACTTTAAATTTATCACTAAAATGCTTGATTTTTTCATGTGCTTCTTTTGATAACTCTTCACTTTCTGCTTCTACTTTTATCTTAAATACATCTTCGGAGTTTGATAGTGCTACAAATGAACCATCAACTTTCAGATGGTCATGCAAATCCATAATATGTTTTTGAATTTTCTCATACCCAACAGTATTTTTCTCAATTCTTTCCAATTGACTAATTAAAGCTTCATTTGGCATATAACCAAGTTGTGTTAACATAGCATCTCTTTGCATTTTTTTATTCCTTTTTAAATTATTATTTAAAAATAATAACAGTTTTTTGTAAACATTCAGAAATATTTTTATTTCTATTGACTATAATTATAAAAATTACGCAAAAACTAATTCCAAGTGAGAAATTATGACTGAAGAAATATTAAAAAAAATAAAACAGCTTCCACCTCTTCCGGAATCTGCTATGAAAATAGAAGCGGTTTATCAAGATCCGGATAGTACTTTTAACGATATGGTTAAGATTTTAGAAAAAGACCCTCTTTTAACAGCAGATATCTTAAAAGCTGCAAACTCTCCACTCTATGGTTTTAGCCGTGAAATTAACGCAATATCTCAAGCAGTTGGACTCTTTGGCATGGGTACGGTTAGAGGTTTTGCTCTAGCATCTATCGTTAAAAAAAGCTTCTCCCTTGACCTCTCGCCTTATGGAATTAACAACGATATGTTCTCTGCACTCTCAAAAAAACAGCATGGACTTATGATTTCATGGTGTATAAGAAAAGAAAACAAACTGATGGGCGTACTCTCACCGGCAGCGTTCCTTGTTGAAATAGGTAAAGTTCTTATAGCTCAACAAATCATAACTGATGGACAGCAAGAGATATTTCGTGATGCAATAGCAAACCTTCAAGATGTAGAAGCTGCTGAGAGAGAAATAGTTGGGGCTGATACTCCTGAAGTCAGTGCCACCATATTTTCTCACTGGAGATTTGAAGAGGGACTTGTTGATGTTATAAGAAACTGTACAAATCCTAATCAAGCAGAAGATGAAGACAAAAAAGCTGCACAAATTTTGAATGTTGTGCGTGTAGCTGTTCCGATAAATGGTCTTATCACTGATGATAGTGTTGCTGCTGCAAAAGTTCTTGTTGAAAAATACAATCTTGATATGGAAAGCTTTGAAACTGCCATAGAAAATGTAAAATAACTCAAAACTTGAAATCTCTACTTATTCGACTCACTCTTGGTTTGAGTGAGCAAGACATCTCCACTAATGAGATGCCACATATCAAAAACTTCTTAGCTAAAAAATATATCACTAAAAAAGAAAATATATATAAGTTTAACTCTAAATACCGTGCCGGCACTTTAGGTCTTGTTCAAAAAGGAACTGCATACTTAAATGTGATTGGTGAAAATATTCGTGACCTTTTTATAGGCGAAAATGATTTGGGAATTGCTAAAGAGGGAGACCTTATAATCGCTCAAAGATTACTAGGAAGTCGTGGAACTCCAAGTGCAAAAATTGCAGAGATAGTAGGTCGTGCACAGAGTTATAGTGTAGCTTATATCATCTCAAAAAATGGGAAAAAATCTTTAGTTGATTTAAGAACTGATTACCCAGCTGGAGCAGAACTTAGTGAAAATGAACTAAACACTTACCAAGTTGGCGATGTTTTTAAGATAAACAATCAAGAAAACTCCATTATGGAAAAACTTGGTAACATTAAAGACCCCAAAGTTGATGAACTTATAGTTCTTGCACAATTTAACAAACATGATGAATTTGATGAAGAGGTACTTAAAATTGCTTCATCATTTAAAAGCGTTGAGACTAAAAAATATCCAAACAGAACAGATTTAAGAGATCTGCCTTTTTGTACCATCGACCCTGTAACTGCAAAAGATTATGATGATGCAATTTATTGGGATGATAAAAACACTACTCTCTATGTGGCTATCGCAGATGTTAGTGAGTATGTAAAACCTTTTGGTGCCTTGGATAATGAAGCAATTTACAGAAGTTTTTCTATCTATCTGCCTCATCGCTCTATCCCTATGTTACCTCGCCAACTTAGTGAAACTTTATGTTCACTTCAACCTCATGTAGATAGGCTATCTTATGTTTTTGAAATGAAATTGGATTTAGATAGTTTAGAAGTTAGCAGGTCAAAAGTTTATGAAGCAATTATACACTCTGATAGAAGATTTAACTATGAAGAGATAGATGACTTTTTTGATGGGAAATTAAAAGCTAAAAATAGTGAAGAGAAAAAGATATTTGCTTATATTACAAAGCTAAGAGTAGTTACAGATAGACTAAAAGCAAAAAGACTTAAAGTTGGTTATGATTTTCGCTCAACAGAGTTGGAGATGGAGTTAGATGAAGATTCTAATATTGTTTCCACAAGCCAAGCGGAGGAGACTCCATCTCATGCTCTTATAGAGGACTGTATGCTTTTAGCCAACAAAGAAGCTGCAGCAAAGTTTGAGAGAGGTATCTTTAGAATCCATGAACCGCCAAGTCAGGCAAAACTTCAAAAACTATACCAAGAACTAGCCGGAATTGGTATGTTTATAGATATAAAAAATTCTCTTAAAGAGACTATCACAAACATTCAAAAACAAGCTAAAGAGATGGATTTAGAAGCTGAAGTTGATACTCTTATCATTCGCTCACAAATGCAAGCTAGATACGCACCTCTTAACTCTGGACACTTTGGACTCGGCTTTGAAGCTTATACTCATTTTACTTCGCCTATTAGAAGATATTCTGACTTAATTGTACATAGACTTTTAAAAGCTATAAACAACAATGATACAGAAGAAGGCTCCTATGTTTTAAGGAACATAGAATCGTTAGCTATGACTATAAGTGAAAAAGAGAGAGAGGCAAGCACCATAGAAGTTGAGTTTGAACAAAGAAAATTTGCAAGATGGGCTGAAGCTAACCTAAACAAAGAGTTTAAAGCTCGCATAAGTGGAACTGACCCAGAGGTAAAAGCTGAACTTCATGATGAGATTCAAGGAGCAAGACTAAACATCACTTCAAGTGAAAATGTCGTTCTTTTTGAAGATGTAATAGTTAAGATAGAGAGAGTTGACATTGCCAAAGCTAAGATATTTGCCTCAGTTGTGAAAAAAGTTGGGGATGATGTATAAGAGTGAACTAGACAACTATATAAAAAGTGGCAAAATTTCAAACAGTTTTGTCTTTTTTGGAGAAAGCAGTTTTCTTATAGATATGTACACAAAAATGCTCTCAAATATTGATGATGCTTCTGTTTTATCTTTTTACCATGATGAATATGATTTTAACTCTGCAAAAGCTCACCTCTCCCAAGCTTCACTCTTTGGTGGCAATAACATTTTAATCATAAAAAGTGAAAAAAAAGTTCCAAAAAAAGAGTTAGATATTCTCATAGATTACTGTGAAAAAAATAGTGACAATCTATTTATTTATGCTTACTACGGAAGTGACCATAAAACATATAACAACAAAAAAGCTTTTGCAAAAAATTCTACGATGAGCGTAAGATTTTTTCATCCAAAAGATTATGAAGCACAAAATATTGTAGCCGAAGTTGCTAAAGAAAAAAATGTAAATATTGACAAATACTCTATCTCACATCTTCTACATATTCACAATGGAGATGTTGCACTATCTTGCAATGAGATAGATAAATTCAGAGTTTATGACAGAGCGATAACAACCAAAGATATAGACAATCTAGTTTTTGGACTTGCACAGATAAATATAGATGACCTGATAAAAAAACTCTTACATAAAAAAGATTTCAGAGATGATTTGAAAAATATTTTGGAACACGGAGAAGATGAGATAAGAATCATAACTGCCATAACAGCTTACCTAACACAACTCTATATGTTCAACATCTACATAAGAGTAAACGGCACCCCAAACGCTTTAGAGATTTTAGGATACTACGCCCCAAAATTTGTAGTTGATGAAAAAGCTGCACTATCACTAAAATTTAAACCAAATACTTACTATAAACTTCACGAACTACTACTTGAAAGTGAACTTAAAATGAAAAGCTCAAGTGTAGATAAAAATGCTATTTTATTATCTACGCTTATTCGTATTGAAAAGTTAATATAATTTATTTTTTTCTTTGATCATACAACTCAATACTTTGATCTTTGAGATGCTGTTCATGATATGGTCCGACAGGAAGAGTATATATCAACCTATTATTAGCAACACGAGCATATTTTACATAGTCTGCTGCAGCTGTATTGATAGCTGTTGCAATAGCACTAGCAACTAACCCAGCTAACGAACCACCAGAGTTTCCACCACTAAGATCAACTACTATTGTACCAGTATATTTCCATAACTGCTGAGAGGTTTTAGTAGATACTATCTCTGCCTCAATAGAAACCGTTAGACTTGATGAGACAACCATATAAGAGACATCCCATTTCTTAATATGAGTATAAAGTACAGCATCTGCTCCAAAATACTCATTGAATTTATTCAATGGCATATTATAAAGCAGTTCAGTATCATAAACACCCTCTTGCTTCATAATATCACTAACCATTTCAACTGGAAATGTATAGTAACCCATCAAAGCAAAAGGCATTTCAACAGTTGTCATATAGTAGCCTTTAGCCTCTGCATCCGTACTCTCATTCATAGGAGGAAGGATTAAAAGAGAGCGAGGTTGTTCTTCATACATCTTAGGAAATGCATCGCCCTTTGTTACAAGCTTTGGTGCACATCCCGAGATGATTAACATTGCAACAAATAGTGCTGGGATTGCAAGTAATTTTATATTTATCATTTTTCATCACCTTGGGCTAATTCAACTTTTTTGATTATTCGGTTCATAAAGTGTGCCGATTCTGGATAGATAGACTTCTCTTTGTTAAAACTCTCAACTGCCTCTTTTGCTTTGCCACTCTTAAGATATATATAACCAAGATTTGCATACATACCAGGTGCAACGCGTCCAGACCTACTATCTCCTACCTCTTCTATCGCCTCTTCTATCACTTTTTGAAGTTCAAGCATTGATTCTGGACTCATATCCTTTTTATACGCATAGTAACTATCACTATAATCACCATAAACATAGAGAGGTTTTGGTCCTCCACAACCTACTATAAAAAAGCTAATCGCTACAGCTGATAAAAGCTTAATATATCTACTACTTATCATTTAATGAACTCCTATCTCTTTGGCAACTCCGTCACCAAGATAAATTCTACGGTCAACTATAATATTTTCTCCACGATAAACACGAATATCATGCTTACCCGGTTTGATTCTATATTGATTATTACGACCTGGACTTACCTTAAACTCTTCTCCACCATCTATGGAAACGGTTAATCCTCTTGTATTACCTGAAAAGTAGATAGAAGATTCTCTCTCCTCACTTAAAACTCCCTCTTTATATCCACATCCACTACTTATTAAAACCAACAAAAGCGAAAGAGCTATTAATAATTTCTTCACTATCTCTCCTTTCTAACTTGAATAAAAAGATTGCTAAAATCTTTCTTTTTAATATTGCTATCAAGACTTCC
>JAGHAW010000091.1 GCA_021161305.1 Sulfurimonas sp. | reverse complement strand
GAGTTATATGAGTTAGACGAAGAAACAGCTATATTAAATCCATATTTTCAAATTAAACAAGTATATGAGATAGAAATTTTTTCAAAAGATCAAAAAAATTTATATAAAGATTTTCATTTGGCAGTTGGTGCCAATGCAACTAAATGTAAGGTTTATCTAAACATAAAAGAGGGCTCTAAGGTTAGCTACAATCCAAGGTTTGAGAAAGAACTTTTAGTGTTAATTAATAAAAGTAAGATTCGTGCAGGTATATTGATAAATATTTTTGATGAGATGCTCAGTGATACTGTATCTAAAATATCTTCTTATATTCGTGTTGAAGAAACTGCCGTTTACAATACAAGTGAAACTTTTTTAATCTCTCAAGCATTTGAGCCAACTCCTACAACAAACGATGCCTTGATATTTCACTATGATAAAAATGAAGAGGTTGATGACAACTCCCGTATAGATTATTCACAAAGAGGATTTATACAGAGTGTGCTTAAAGATGAACTTCTTATAGAATATATCAAACCACAAGAGGGTAAGTCTGGAAGAAATTGTCGTGGTGAATTTATGGCTCCAAAAGAACCGGAAGTAAACTATTTTCCGGATTTTCAAATAGATGAAACAATTCAGGTAACAGAGAGTGACAGAGATATTAAGTATCGTGCTGTTGAAAATGGATATATTGCAATAGAAGGCAAACAATACTCAATAAAATCAGATGTAGATGTGGGTGAAATAAGTTTTAAAACTACCGGTTCTATAGTAACGGGATTAGAGTCTGATGTTACTGTAAATGTAAAAGAGAATGATGCACTTAAAGATGCTGTTGGTGCTGGAATGGTGATAGATGTTAGTGAAATTGATATTGAGGGTAATGTCGGCTCAAATGCAAAAGTAAATGCAAAAAAGGCAACTATTGGTGGTCAAACTCATAAAACAGCCCAAATTAGAGCAGATGATTTAACTATACATGTGCATAAAGGTACAGCTTATGGCAAAAACATTACTATAACGAGACTAGAACAGGGTAGAGTAGAAGGCGATATTGTTAAAATTTCTCAAGCTGTTGGTGGACAGGTTAGAGCCAAAGAAGTTAAAATTGCTGTTTGCGCTTCCCATGTAAAAGTAGTGGCTTCAAGATTTATAGAGATAGAAAAACTTCATGGTAGCGAAAATATTTTTACTATAGATCCACTACTTAAGCGAAGCGATCAGAGTGGATTGGATAGCAACCAAGAAGATATAAAAAATCTTGAAATTGAGATTAAAAGTGTTAAAAAAGAGATAGTTAAATATACTAAACTTATTAAAGATGGCATTGCTACTTTCAATGATGTTAAAAAAAGATTATTACATTACAAGAAAAATGGTGTAAAAATGCCTGTATCTTTTGTAAAACAGTATAAAAAATTTCAGAGTTTACAAAAATATTTAGAAAATATAAAAAAAGATTATGAACAAAAAAATGATCATTATGCACTTTTAACAACTAAAACAAACTCTTTTCAAGATGATATATTTGCTGCAAGGATTATAAACAGAGATAGATGGATAGGGTACAATGAACTGAAATTTAAGTTAGTTGACCCGCCTATTGAGGTTGCTTTTTATCCAAAAGAGGGTTCTTTAGATAAAATCTTTGCTCTTGTTGAAGTTGAAGATGGAAAATACGAGATTCAGGCGGTAAAAGAGTGATAGTAGGAATCAACGGAAATATAGTTTATAAAGAGCCGTCATTTGTGCATGTGGATGTTAGAGGTGTGGTTTATGAGGTTTTTATCTCTTTGCAGAGTTTTTCTGCTCTTGGCAGTGATGAGGTTAAACTTTTTACTACTCAAATCATAAGAGAAGATGCACAGTTACTTTTTGGATTTTTAGAGATGAGTGAAAAAAAGATGTTTGGACGACTCATAAAGATAAACGGAGTAGGTCCAAAAGTAGCGATGGCAATCTGCTCTACATACACACCAAGCCAATTTGCAACAATTATAAATAACAAAGATATGAACGGTGTAAAAAAAGTTCCGGGAATCGGTCCTAAGAGTGCAGGGCGTATCTTAGTAGAATTAGCAGGTTTTGATGTAGAGTTGGTAAGTTCTACTGACGCACCAAAAAGTATAGCATTTTCTCAAGCTAGTGAAGCCTTGGAATCTTTAGGATTTAAAAAAGATAAAATTTCAAAAGCACTTAGTGAGTGTGAGAGCAATGATACTGCTTCACTTGTAAAAGAGGCGTTGAAGTTTTTGCAGAGTGTTTAAGGCATAAAAAATGGCTAAAATTAAAGTTTTAAATCAAGAAATAACAGCAGTAAAATATAATGATGAAGATTATATTTCTTTGACTGATATAGCTAATTCTAAAGATTCTAAAATTAGAGCTGCTGATCTTGTTAAAAACTGGATTAGAAATCGTAGCACACTAGAGTTTATAGGAACTTGGGAAGGGTTGTATAACCCTAATTTTAAAGTGGTCGAATTCGACCACTTTAAAATGTCAGCAGGTTTGCCATCTTTTGTATTAAGTCCTGGAAAATGGATAGAAAAAACAGATGCAATTGGTATAGTCGTTAAAGCTGGACGATATGGTGGTACTTATGCACATAAAGATATAGCATTTGAGTTTGCATCAGCTATAAATCCTATCTTTAAGTTATACCTCATAAAAGAGTTTCAAAGATTAAAAGAAGATGAGCTAAAACAGCTTGGTTGGGATATAAAAAGAAATCCATTTATTAACTTTTTTGGTATTAATGGTAAAATATCCTAT
>JAGHAW010000028.1 GCA_021161305.1 Sulfurimonas sp. | reverse complement strand
TCTTTTACTTCATCTGCGTTTACGCTTAATTGCTCAACTACTACTTCTTTAATATCGTCTAAAAGTGCCATTATAGCTCCTGTGTTTTAATTTAATCGGAAAATTATAACAAAATTATCTTAAAAAAAGCCTTTTATGCCATATTCATCCCACCATTTACTTTAAGTGTTTCGCCTGTTATGTAACTAGAATAATCAGAAAGTAAAAAAGCTGTAGCCTCAGCCACCTCTCTTGCTTTGCCAAATCTTCTCATTGGTATTTTTGATGTAAAGTTATCTTTTATCTCATCACTCAAAGCATCTGTCATCTCTGTTGAGATAAAACCCGGTGTTACCGTATTGAAACGAATACCACTTGTTGCTGCTTCAACGGCAAAACTTTTTGTCATTGCAATTACCCCACCTTTAGAAGCTACATAGTTTGTCTGTCCAGCATTTCCTGTCTCTCCAACAATAGAAGCAATATTTACAACTGAACCGAACTTCTTTTTACGCATAGCTTTCATGGCTTCACGACAACCTATAAAAGATGAAGTGAGATTTGCATTTATAACACTCATAAAATCATCTACTTTCATACGAAGAGCAAGTTTATCATTTGTAATTCCTGCATTATTTACAAGATAAGAAAGCTCTCCATCACTATCTACTATGGTTTTTATAGCATCAATAAATGCTGCTTCATCACTCACATCAAAACCGATAACTGCAGCACTTCCACCATCAGCTTCAATAGACTCTTTTATAGCATCAGCTTCTGTGGCACCACTTCTATAATTTATCCAAACTTTAAGTCCAAAACTAGCTAAAGTTTTTGCAATCTCTGCACCTATACCACGACTTGCACCTGTAACTAAAACATTTTTTCCACTAAATTTCATAATTATAATTTTCCTTTTTCATTTAGATTAAACTGTGATCCATCTCTGCTGGAATTTCTAACTCCATTAGCTTTAAAAGTGTTGGTGCAATATTATTAAGTCCACCACTCTCAACTTTAGTTACACCATCAGCTTCCACAAAACACCAAACTTCACCAACGGTATGATTTGTTAAAATCTCTCCATGCTCATCTTTCATCTCTTCGCAATTTCCATGGTCAGATGTAATAACAAGAGCATACTCATTCTCTTTTGCACTTCGTATAATTCTGCCAAGTTGCGTATCAACTGCAGTTACAGCTTTTTTAGCTGCCTCAAAATCACCAGTATGCCCCACCATATCGCCATTTGCAAAATTGACAACTATAAAATCATACTTTTCATCTATGGCTTTAAGCACTACATCACCAACTTCACCTGCACTCATTTCCGGCTTTTCATCATAAGTCTTAACATCAGGCGAAGGGATTAAAACCCTTGTTTCATTGGCATAAGGCTCATCTATTCCACCATTTAGAAAAAATGTGACATGTGCATACTTCTCTGTTTCAGCAGTATGAAGCTGTTTTAATCCATTTGCTGAAATAACCTCAGCTAAGGTATTTTTTGGTGGAGCTTTTTTAAAGAGTACTGGATAAGAAAAACTCTTATGATACTCTGTCATTGTGACAAGATTGACTTTCATAGGCTTTGTTGGAAATTTATCAAAAGTCTCATTGCCCATAGCTGTAACAATCTCTCTCATTCTATCACTTCTAAAGTTTATAGTTAAAATACCATCTCCGTCTTGCATACCCTCGTAGCCTTTAAAAGCGGTCGGTTCTACAAACTCATCTGTCTCACCTAAAGCATATGAAGAACCGATATATCCGGCTGGTTCAAAGTCAGTTTTTGGAGTTGCATTTACTATTGCATCGTAACCTCTTTGAATACGAGACCAGCGATTATCTCTATCCATAGTGTAAAAACGACCGGAGATTGTAGCTATGGTAACATTTTCACTTAAATGATTTTGAACTTGCTTAAGGTATTTTTGTGCAGAGGTTGGAGAAACATCTCGACCATCAGTTATAAGATGTAAAAAAACTTTTTTACCATTTTTAGCTGCAATATCAGCAATACCCATAAAGTGATTTATATGAGAATGAACACCACCATCACTTAAAAGTCCTATAAGATGAAGTCTATCAGAAGATTTAAATAAATTTTGCAACTCTTCGTTATCTTCCATACTATTTTCAGAAAATGCTAATGAAATTTTTACCAAATCCTGATATAAAACCCTACCACTACCTATACTCATATGACCAACTTCAGAGTTACCCATCTGTCCATCAGGAAGCCCTACACTAAGTCCAGAAGTGTTTATCAAAGAGTGAGGTGTAGCCCTGAAAAGTTTGTCATAGTTTGGTTTAGAAGCATTATAAAATGCGTTATACTCCGTTTTAGAGCTATAACCTATGCCATCTGTTATGACTAAAATTGCTTTTTTACTCAATACAATTTCCTTTAAACTAAAGATTTAGGTGATTGTACTATAATGTCACTTTCAATTTGATTACTAGGAACAATATTGCTTTACTGGCTATATGAAACATTTAATATAAACCTATTTGGTTACATTACTATTCGAGCAGGAATCTCCTTTTTCATAGCTCTGCTTTTTGCACTTTTTTTTATGCCTATCTTTATAAAATGGGCAAAAAAAACATCTAGTCTTCAACCCATAAACACATTGGCACCACAAAGACATCAGGAGAAGGCTTCTACCCCTACAATGGGTGGCATAATCTTTGTCTCTGCCACTATATTTGCATCACTTTTAACTATAAAATTTGCAAACCCCTATGCAGTTGGTGGGATACTTACACTTATACTATTTGCAATTATCGGCTTTAAAGATGACTACGCAAAAATCAAAAAAAATGAAAACTTA
>JAGHAW010000070.1 GCA_021161305.1 Sulfurimonas sp. | reverse complement strand
CGTTTTGTTCATACTTAACAAGTTCATCATAGATATTTAAAAATGGATGCTCAACATTCATCAGATACTCTTCAAAATCGATACTATCAAATACATCTTGTCTCAAAGTTACCAACTCTTTTGACATATAAGCGTCAGCTTTTGATTCCATAAGCTTCTTCTGCATAGCACCCTTAATAGTACCAATGTTTTCATAGATACCGTCTAATGTTTTATACTCTTTTAAAAGCTTCTCTGCACCAACCTTACCGATTCCCTTAACTCCAGAAACATTATCAGCTGTATCTCCAAGAATAGACTGATAATCTATAAATTGGCTTGGTGTGACACCATACTTATCAAAACAGGCATCTTCATCCATAGTTTTTCGCTTAATCGCGTCAATAACTACTATATTGCCATCATCTATAAGCTGATAAAGATCTTTATCATGAGAGACTACACGAACTTTGTAACCCTTCTCTCTTGCCAAATGTGCTACCGTAGCTATCATATCATCAGCTTCAAAACCCTCCATACCTAAAGTTTTATAACCCATCTTACTTATCCACTCTATAGCTACCGGAAGTTGCATAATCAACTCTTCTGGAGGAGCTTTACGATTTGCCTTATAATTAGGGTCTATATCATTTCTAAAAGTTTTACCTTTTGTATCTATAGCAAAGATAAGATAGTCACTATCATGTTGTTTTTGCAGTGTTGAAATAAAGTTTGTAAATCCGGTTAAAAGACCGGTAGGAAATCCGTCTCTATTTTTTAAATGTTGAGGAAGTGCATAAAAACTACGGAAAAAAAAGCCAAAAGTATCTATTATGGTAACTGTCTTACTCATCAATCATCCTATAATGTATCTAGCATATCATCAATTGAATCTTCTAAAAGTTCATGATTATATCCAACATTTTGTGCTTTTTTAAGTCCGAAATTAATCGCTACTTCTGATAATGGTTTATTTATTGGAATAATTGTTTTAACAATATGAAGTGCCATACTATACTCTTTCACATCATCCGGTGCATCATTTGGATTGTCAGAATACTTAATCATATCTATAAATTCTTGATCAAAACCCCAATGTTCAAAAATTAAAGCAGTAACTTCTGAACTTGTGATATCTACATAAGATTTTTCAACCATAGCTAAATTATTTGACATCTCAACTTCAGAGGCAAAACTTATAGTCTCATTATCTTGGATAATATTGTTAGCAATAAGTATCTTACCTGTCTCTTGTAAAAATGATGCCAGATATAGCTTTTCCGCCTTTTGTTTATCAACTTTTTTATACCAATTTAGCATTAAGGCTGCTTGCATTGATGATATTTCAGCAAATTTATAACTTGTAATACCGTATGGCTGAAGATCTACATTTAGAAGTTTTCTAACAGAATTTCCAAGAGCGATTGATCTAGTCATACTCATACCAAAAAGACTAACTGCTTGAGCAACATTTCTTATTTCTTTTCCAAAACTATAGAGTGGAGAGTTGGCGGCTTTTAGTATATTTGCAACAATCATCGGATCATGCTCAATAACTTTTGCCAAATCACCTATACCAGCCTCTTCATCTGCATAGACTCTATTTATATCGATAATTGTTTTTGAGAGAGGAGGAAGTGCTTTTATACTATCTATTATCGAGCTTTTCAAAATCAAGCCTTTATTTTTTACTTATTATAGCAGTTTATTAGTCTAAAAACCCTTTAAAAAAAGTTCTGAACAATCTTATCCCTCTTTATTGGTTCTGAGGATACAAGGGTTTTTAGAAGTGCCCTTAAGTTCCTAAAAGTTGTTGTCTTATATGCGGATTATTCATTGTCTCACCTCTAAGCATTTTAAGTTGCATTGTTTCAAAATTTACATGTCTTAAAAGTTTTTTCTCATACGCAGCAAAACCATAACCCATAGGCGTTCTATCAGTCAGAGAGTAAAAAGCTTTTCTGCCATCTATCCATTTTTTTGAATCTCTGCTCATAACCCAAATAACAGCTTCATCCCTAAATTCTTTATCCTCCAACCACAAGATAAATCCACCATGATCATGGAAAAACCAAGTTTTACCGCTTGGTGCAACCACCTGAGAAGCATCATCAAGTTCCTCAATAACCATACCGCACTGACTATCTTGATGTTTATGTGGCTCCATCTTAAGAGCTTCTCTTTTAAAATTACCCTCTTGTATGACAATCATCTGCTGAGAAACTCCCAAAGACAAAAACAGCGTTACAATTACTCCCACCATAATCAAAATAATAAAAAATGGCATAATCTTTTTCAACATATAAAACTTAACTCCAAATTTTTTGATACATTATTTTACTACAGAAATGTTACATTTATATTAAAAAGCGTTCTAAAAACTCACCTTCTTCTTCTACCTTTTCCCAAATCATCATAAAGCAAAAATCTTTTAAGATCCTCTTGCATCTCACAACTCAAAGAATCCCAAATCGGTTTTTTTAACTTATATCTGGCTATATCTTCTATTTTACTCTTTTTAATATCTCTTATAAGATAGTGATAACGAACTAATAGTTTCGAATACTCACTTATAAAGAACCAATCTTTTATAATCTGATAACTTCTCTCTTCATGGTCAGTAAAACTATACTCATCAAATTCTATATCTTCTTCATCTTTTTTATAAGCAGTTGAGGGCTTACCAATATCATGCAAAATTGCTACCATTAAAAGCTTAAAATCACCAGCTTTAAGAACATAATAGATAACACGAAAAGTATGCACAAGCACACCATGTTGATGATACTTATTTTGCACAAAAAAGAGTGAATCTAAATATGGTTTTGAAAAGAAACTATTCTCTGTTTTATTCATTTTATGCCATCGGATGACAGGCTTGAACTGTCTCTCTTAAATCTTGCTTTTGGATGTGCATATAAATCTGTGTCGTTAAGAGTGAGGAATGCCCAAGCAGTTCTTGAACCACTCTTAAATCAGCTCCACCTCTTATGAGTGAAGTTGCATATGAGTGTCGTAGCACATGAGGGGAGACTCCTAAATACTTCTGAGTTATTTTGTATGCAGAAATTCTACTTAAATTATTTCCTTTGTAATTACACCACACAAAATCTTTTTCATACTTAACTTCACTTAGGTAAGATTCTATTGCCTTTATTGCAACTTTTGCTATAGGAACGATTCTCTCTTTTTCACCCTTGGCATGTCTAATATGAAGCCACTCCCCTTCTATATCACCTAGACTCAGTGCCAGACATTCGCTTATCCTAGTTCCTGTAGCATATAAAAAAAGTATCAAGGCATAATCACGAAGCCCGATAGAAGTAGTTCTGTCTATAAGATTCAGTCCATTTTGAATCTCATTAAAAGATAAAAATTTTGGAAGAAGTTTTGGGATTTTTGCAAATTTCAGTTTTGTTTTTTCATCCAAAAACTGATTTTTATAACAAAAATCAAAAAAAGAGTTCACTGAAGATAGTTTTCTATTAAGAGTTCGTTTATTTTTATATTTTGCCAAAAGAGAGAGAAGTTTCTTTGAATCTAGTTTGATAAGAGGTCTTTTTAACTCTTCTTCTATAACACTCAAATCACCTCTATATGCTTCAATACTCTTTTTACTAAGGGCTTTAGTAACTGTTATATATTCTAAAAAAGCTTCAAGCTCATTTGACAACTGAGATATACTCATCATCTACAAAAAACTTTTTATCTGCTACAAAAACAAATCCATCTTCAACATCTACTTCATACACACCGTACT
>JAGHAW010000097.1 GCA_021161305.1 Sulfurimonas sp. | reverse complement strand
TGAAAAGAAGATACTTCTCTCTCCGGATTTCTAAAGACAAAAATCAAAAATATAGTTGTCAGAAATGCAATAAACTCTAAAACTTCTAAATCAAAAACAGCAAAAAAAACATAAGCTACTATTGCATATACTATATAACTTAATCCCTCTTTTGCTATTGGTAAAAGATTATTTTTCATCATCTTGTTCTATCTCTTCTTTTGAAGATTTTTTAGCCATTTTTGCATCTTCTTTTAACTCTTCTTCTATCTCATCATCTACAAAATCTACTTTTGATTTAATATTATTAGCATCTTCAAAATTAACAATAATCTCTCTAACTTCTTCACCTGTAATATTCTCTTTTTTATAAAGTAGAGCAACCATATCTTCTATCGCATCTCTATACTCTTCTAAACGAGCAATTACAGAATCATAATGCTCTTTTAGAGATGATTTAATAAACTCATCCATATCTTCAGCCATTTTGTCGCTATACTCACGACTACTCTGTTGGGGACCACCTAAGAAAGATTGTTTGCTTTTTTCTAATACCATTAAACCTGCTACATCACTCATTCCATAAGTTTGAACCATAGCCTTAATAATATCTGTTGCTCTCTCTAAATCATTTCCAGCACCGGTAGAGATTTCTTTTATAAAGACCTGCTCTGCGGCACGACCACCAAGGAGAACATCAACTTCTGCCCACATTTCATGTTGTTGCATCATAAATCTATCTTCTTCGGGTTTGTTAAGTGTATATCCTAAAGCAGCAAGACCACGAGGAACAATAGAAACTTTAGAAACTTTTTTAGCTCCCTTAGTTGTTTCAGCTAAAAGTGCATGTCCACTCTCATGATAAGCTACAATTTTTTTCTCTTTAGGATTAATTCTACGAGATTTTTTAGCTAAACCTGCGATGGCTCTCTCAACCGATTCAAAAAGATCTTTTTGTTTTACAGTTTTTTGACTTTTTCTACCAGCTAAAAGTGCTGCTTCATTAATAATATTGGCTAAATCTGCACCAGCTAATCCTGCTGTTAAACGAGCAATCTCTTCAATCTCAACATCAGAATCCATCTTCACATTTTTCATATGTACTTTTAGAATCTTAATACGACCTTCAAAGTCCGGCTTATCAACTAAAACTTGTCTATCAAAACGACCTGGACGAAGCAGTGCAGCATCAAGAACTTCCGGTCTATTTGTAGCAGCCAAAATAATTACAGGAGTATCAGTTCCAAAACCATCCATCTCTGCTAAAAGTTGATTTAGAGTTTGCTCTCTCTCATCATTTCCACCCATCATACCACCGGCAGCACGACTCTTACCAATAGCATCAATCTCATCTATAAAAATAATACTCGGAGCATCTTTTTTAGCCTGTTCAAACAAGTCACGAACTCTTGCAGCACCAACACCTACAAACATCTCTATAAAACTAGAACCACTTACAGAGAAAAATGGAACATCTGCCTCACCGGCAACTGCTTTAGCCAAAAGTGTTTTACCTGTACCAGGAGCACCTACAAGCAAAACCCCTTTAGGAATTTTTGCGCCAATCTCAACATAACGAGCCGGATATTTTAAAAAATCAACTATCTCTTGAACTTCCTCTTTTGCCTCTTCAACACCGGCAACATCATCAAATTTAGTGTTCGGTTTTTCAGAATTGACCATCTTTTTGGAATTACCCATACCAAGGATTCCACCACCCATACTTTTTTGCATTCGACCAGCAAAAAACATCCAAATGGCTATAATAATCAGAAAAGGAAAAAGCCAACCAAACATCTCTGTAAACCAGTTAGTCTCACTAAAACCGGTATATTCAATACCCTGTTTCTCTAAATCTTCGATAAACTTATTATCACCTCTTACGATTCTAGTAGTATAAACACCACCATCACTGCCAACAGCTTTAATGTATGTTTGACCTATGCTAACTTTGCTTATGCTTTTAGATGCCACTAAGCTTTTAAGTTCAGAATAACTAACTTGTTTAGCTCTTTTGTTGCTTCCTTGTCCAGAAGTTGTATCTAAACCATTACCCTCGCCAACAACTACTTTAAAAAGTAAAATTATTACAACCGAAAAAATTGCGAATGTTACTAATGGATTTTGATTAAAAAAATTATTGTTCTTATCATCATTTTTTTTATTTTGCATATCTATTTCTATACCTTCATTTTTAAAATTAGAGTTACCCACTCATCTTGAGCAATTCTCTCTACAATCTCACAATCTTTGTAAAAATTTAACACTTTCGTTTCATACTTATCTAATATACCTGATAAAATTAGTATAGCATTATTATTAAGAGCTTTTTTTAAATCTTTTGCTATAAATGTTAAAACATCTGCAACTATATTAGCTACAACTACATCATATTTCTTTGAAGTCTTACTGATTGAACCTTCCCAAATATCTGCGAATTTTAAAGAGTTTAATTTTGCATTTTCTATAGAATTTTCAACAGATACTATATCTGTATCACAGGCATCCACAATAGCACCCAACTTCATAGCACCAATCCCCAATATGCCACTTCCACAACCAACATCAATAAGTGAACTTCCCTCTTTTACATAGTTTGATACTGCTCTAAGAGCAGATGCTGTTGTTGGATGATGTCCTGTTCCAAAAGCTAATGCCGGATCAATTACAATATTTATAAGTTCTTGATGTGGTTCATCCCAAGTCGGATGGATATAAAATTTATCTATCACAAGAGGTTCAATACTTTTTTGATAGAGCGATACCCAATCACTATTTTTAAGTTTTGTTTGAGTACATTCAAGTTCTATCGCTTGACCTAAAGCTTTTTGCAGAGCCTCACTAAACTGCTCTAGTCCCCAAGCAATAGTATCAAGTTCTTCTTCACTTCTAATGATGAAGCCATCATCATTCTCTTCAAAACCAACCGGTAAAGTGTCTGCTAAAAAGTCTGAGAAGAGTGAGTGGTGAGATGGGACTTTAACTACTAACTCGTAGTAGTATTCTTGCATTACTCTGCAATGCCCATTACGGCACCAAGTTTCTCTTTTAATACCTGTGGAGTAAATGGTTTAACGATATAGTTATTTACACCTGCTTTAAGTGCTGTAATAACCTCAGCTTTACCACCTTCAGTTGTTACCATAATGATAGGAGTATCTGTAAAACGATCATCAGCACGAACTTTTTTAACCAACTCTAGTCCATTCATCTCCGGCATATTCCAATCCGTAATAAGCATCTCAACATCCGGATTGGCATCCATTTGTGCCCAACCCTCAACACCATCAGCACCTTCTAATATATCTTTATATCCAAGACGAGCCAAAGTATTTTTTATAATACGACGCATTGTAGAACTATCATCAACAACAAGTAATTTCAATAGAAATCCTTTTTAATTTAATATATTTTGCATAATTTATACACAATAATAGCAAAATTCTGTTTGTTTTGCTATTAAAGTGTTAGTTTAAACATTTTTGGCAAATCTAGTGTTCCCTCATAGTAAGCTTTTCCTATGATTACACCATCTACCTCTTTTGTATCTATAAGAGCAGTTATATCATCCTCATCTTTAACACCACCACTAGCTATTGTACTAACTCCACTTGCTCTTGCTATATCTAAAGTAAACTCTACATTTACACCACTAAGAGTTCCATCTTTTCCAACATCAGTACAGATAATCGCTTCAACTCCGGCATTTGCAAATTCTTTTGCCAAGTCAGTAGCTTTCATACTGCTTACCTCTCCCCAACCCTCAACAGCTACAAAACCATCTATAGCATCTATTCCAACTGCAATAGGATACTTTGCTGCCATATCTTTTACAAATTGTGGATTTTTAACGGCAATAGAACCTAGGATGATTCTATCTATCCCAATTTCAAGCATTTTTTGTATAGTTTCTTCATCACGAATTCCACCACCAAGTTCAAGTTTTACACTACAGTTTTGGCGAATCTTAACTATCTGCTCTAAATTTTTAGGCTCCCCTGCAAATGCACCGTTTAAATCAACCAAATGAACCCACTCAGCACCCATCTCTTCAAATTTTTTAACCAGAGTCCAAGGCTCATCTGAATAAATTTTTGCACTATCCATAAGCCCTTTTGTAAGGCGAACTGCTTTTCCATCTTTTAAATCTATCGCTGGGTATAAAGTCATCTTATTTTCCTTAATTTTATTTCATAAAATGAAGGGAACCTCTTCATTTAATTATTACAATATCGGAAGTAATTCCGCCATTTACGCTAACACTAGTTTTTTTTCGGCAGAAAGCCCACGGAACTAGTTCCTTATTTTATAGATTAATAAAATTTTCTAATATTTTCAAACCATTTACATGGCTTTTTTCCGGATGTGGCTGAATCCCAAAAACATTTCCACATGCCACAGCTGATGTAAACTCATATCCATAATAAGTACGACCAATAATATCTTCTTCATTTGCACAATTTACATGATAGGTATGTACAAAATAGAGATAATGTTCTTCATCTAAGCTTTCAAATAGTGGATGCTTCTCAGTAAACATACGATTCCATCCCATATGAGGAACTTTTAACGGTTCATTAAACTTAGTTCTATCAAAAGCTTTTACATCACCTTTTATAAGTCCTAAACCTTCATGCTTACCAAACTCTTCGCTAGATTCAAAAAGAAGTTGCATACCAAGACAGATTCCAAGCATATACTTTCCACTTTTAGCATATTCTCTTAATGCTTCTATCATATTTCGTTCTTTTAGATGCTCCATCGCATCACCAAACGCACCAACTCCTGGAAGAATTAATTTATCATAGTTTTTAAACTCTTTAGGATTACTAACCACTATCGTTTCTTCCCCTAATTTAGCAAAGGCATTTTTTACACTTGCTAAATTTCCCATATTATAATCAACTATTGCTATCATATTTCATTTTTCACTTTTGTAAATTTTATATATATTGCTAAACTAATTATTAATATTGATACACCTAGTATCACAAACATCGCAGCTTTTAACTTTTCAGAATCAGTTATTGCATACTTAAATACCAACATTAAAGCTTCTATTGATAAAGCAATAATAATAGACCCTAAAAACCTAACCATAGTCTTATGTGGTCCAGCGATATTATACTCTTTATGTCGTCCTAACATCTCTTCTTCTATGAGAGTTTTAGCTAAGTCAAAAATGGCAAGAGATAGAGTAAGTAAGATAGTTGCCTTAAACATATCATCTATATTTAAATTAAAAAAAGAAATATCACCTGTAAAAAAACTTTTAACACCATTAACAAAAAGTAATAAAGCAACTGTTATAAGTGCAAATGCAAATGCACCATAAGAGTATTTAAATAGCTTTGAAAAAAATAAGTCTAACTTATTTTGATGGGATATTTTAATGACTTCATCAAGTGACATATCAAGACAAGCTACATATTTTATATCTCCATTTTCATCAAAAATAGGTTGAGAAGCTGTTACTGTCAACTCTTGTGTAATAAGAGAAGGATATGGGTCAGTTATACTGCATCGCTCTTCGCGAACTGCACGATAATAGTAAGCTCTATCTGCTCTAATCTTTCCAGCATCTTCATCAATCTGTCTATCAGCAGCAAAAGTAGGAGTAACTTGTACGCCACGGGTATCTAAGAGATATACACCCTCGCAATTCTCCAAATCAGCCTTAATTTTTAACAGACGAGGTAAAATCATCTCAATAGAGAGAGACGGCAATCTATTTGGTATATTTTTAGAAAAAAGATAACAAAAATAAGCCCTAGCCTTAGTACGACCATCGGAAAACTGTTGAATATCTGCTGCGACCATTTTGTAGACAACCTTTTGTTTTATTAATGCGATTATACCAAAGGCTTGATAACAAAGAGATTACTAAAATCTTAGATATAATACCATCAATGAAAAAAGATATAAAACGCATTGCTATAGTGAGATTATCGGCTCTTGGAGATGTTGTAAATACAGCTATTGTGTTGCAATTTATAAGTGCTAAATTTCCAAATGCCAAGATAGAGTGGATAACAGAAGAAGTCTTTGCTCCACTTTTAATGAATCATCCACTTATATCTGCTGTTCACGCTATAAATCTCAAACAACTCAAAAAAGACAAAAGCATTTCAAAACTTTTTAAAACTATCTCATATCTTAAAAATCTTGGTGAGTTTGACATCATCATAGATATTCAGGGGCTTTTAAAGTCTGCTGTTGTTGCTAGACTTATAGGTAAAAATACACATGGGTTTGATAAAAACTCATCAAGAGAATCTCTTTCATCACTCTTTTATAAAACAACCTCAACTATATCTTATAGCGAAAATGTAGTTCAAAGAAACTGTTTTGTGGTTGGAAATGGACTTGGATTCGAGATAAGCGATAAGATGATTTTAGATAAAAAGCCTATCTTTGCTCATCTAAAAAATGAATGCTCTTTAGATTCCATGTCGTTGCACGGAATGACGGAAGAAAAGAAAAATATTGCTATAGTTATCGGTGCCTCTTGGGAATCTAAAAAATACCCCAAAGAGAGTGTAGCCCAGCTTTGCAGTGAGTTAAAACAAAACTGCATTATACTCTGGGGAAATGAGATTGAAAAAGAGTATGGCATGTGGATTTGTGAAAACTCACCTTTTGCTACCCTTGCTCCAAAACTTTCACTTACAGAATTAATCTCTTTTATCTCAAATGTCGATCTGCTTATCGGAAATGACACAGGACCAACCCATATGGCATGGGCTCAAAATATTCCTTCCATTACACTTTTTGGACCGACAACCTCAAGAATGATTTACGAAACACCTATAAACATAGGCATAAAATCCCCTTCAAAAGTAGATATTAACAAGATAGATAAAAATGATTTCAGTATTGAAAATATAGAAGTCAGAGATATTTCAACTCAAGCAAAGGAACTTTTAAAATGATAAGCTTCTATCTCTTTTTAGTTTTAGAAAAATTTTTAATGATACTACCAAAGAGGCTTAGAAAAGCTTTTTTTATAGGGCTTGGTAAACTGGCATATCTACTTAGCAGGAGATATAAAAAGGTTGTAAGAGATAATTTACTCTTTATTTATGGAGATAAAGCAGATGAAAATTTCATCAAAAAAACTACAAAATACTCTTTTAAACTACTTCTGCTTAATTTCATGTACACAATGCAAAGCAGATATTATACAGTAGAAGAGATAGCTAAAAAAGTAACCTTTGAAAATGAAGAGGTGGTAAAAAAAGCTAAAGAACAAGGCAGACCTATAGTCTTTATCACTTCTCACTATGGTGCGTGGGAGCTTGGGGGAAGTATGCTTAGTGCATTTATAGAGCCTGTTATGATTGTATATAAAAATATGAATAATCCATACTTTCAAGAGTATCTATTAAGTTCTCGTGCAAAATTCAAGATAAACTATATTGAGCGTAAAGGTGCTACGAGAGGCTTACTTAAACAACTCCGTTCAGGTGGAGCGATAGCACTTTTGATAGATACCAATGTAAGTAAAAAAGAAGCTATCAAAGTTGACTTTTTAGGTAAACCGACAAGTCAGATAAAAACTACTGCCTATTTTGCTAGAAAATTTAACGCAGCAATCATTCCTATTTTAATACATACCAAAGATGATGAAAACTATGTAATAAAATTTTACGATGAAATTACCCCACCAAAAACAGATGATGAAGCCAAAGATATAACACTCTCAACTCAGATGCAAACTGATTGGCTAAGCCAAGAGATAAAGAAAGCTCCAGAGCCTTGGTTTTGGCTACATCGGAGATTTAAAAATGATTATCCAGAGATTTATAACTAGACTCCGTATCGAGCACGGAGTCTAGTTTAGAATTAATCAGAAGTCTTAATTATCACACTCTTTGGTTCTAGCCTCAAATAGCTTCAAAATAGTTAAGAAAAATGCAGTGATTGCAGGTCCTAGAATCATACCCCAAAAACCAAAAGTAGCCAATCCTGCGATAATAGCAAAGAAAATAACAAGCTCATTTATTCTTGTATCATCATCTTTTAAAAGCCTATTGTTTATCTCTTTTATTATGAGCGGTTTTATAAATGTATCTGCTATTATAGATATAACAATGATAGAATAAAGAGCAATAAAAATCGCACTTGAAGCATCACCGACAGAAAACTCATAAAGCATAAATGGAAGCCACATAAGTACACCACCAACAACAGGAATTAAAGAAGCGAATCCATACATTATTCCAAAAAGTATCCCATTATAGCCCATTAGTGAAACAGCTACTCCAAAGAGTATGCCTTCAAACATTGCCGTTACTATGATAGAGTAAAAAACAACACTCATCACAGATGACAACTCTTTTGCCAGCAGAGTTGTTTCATCCACAGACATCTGAACAACGCGTTTTAAAAATTCAACAACAAAAGCACCATTGTATTGAGCAAAAAAGTAAAAGATTATGACTAAAAATGCATTTTTAAGAAATCCTGCACTAAATGCACCTATGGTCCCAGTTAGAGAGAGAGCATTTGCTGTAATAGAATTTATATTTAAATCTTGAATCGCATCAATAGCAAAAGGCTTTAAAAATGTTAAATATTCCGGTGGATTTGATATAAATCCTCTTATATAAGTCTCTATATCTATAAAAACTTGCGGTTCTAAAGAATTTAGTTTTATACTTAAAGTTGCCAAAAAATAACCAAGTGGTACAAAAAAGAGAACTGCTAAAAGAAAACTGGAACTAAGTGCTGCTAAAAATCTATTATGAAAAAGTTTTTCTAAAGCCTCTTGAAGATTTGAAGTTGAAACTGCCAAGAGTGCGGCTATAGTAATACTAAGAATAAATGGAGAGTAAAGAAGATACATCCAGTAGAGTGAAGTTGCAAAAAGAATGCCTACAAAATATTGCGGTTTCATTAAAAAAGCGTCCCCTCATCCACTGGAATAGCTACATTTAAAATCTCATAAGTAGCACGAGTTGCTCTTCTACCCTTAGAAGTTCTCTCCAAGTATCCATTTGCTAAAAGATATGGTTCTAACACATCTTCAACTGTTCCTTCATCTTCACTAAGAGCAGCAGCTAAGGTACTAAGTCCCATTGCTCTACCTTTAGCAGACACCAAAAGTCTTAAAAGTCTTAGATCCATCTCATCAAAACCGTGAGAATTTATACCAAGTTCATCTAAAGCATATTTAGTTCGAGAGTGTTTAATATCTCCCTCATCAGCAACATCAGCAAAATCTCTTACTCGACGAAGAAGACGAAGAGCTATACGAGGAGTTCCTCTACTTCTTTTTGCTATCTCCATAGAAGCTTCATGGATTATCTCTTTATCTAATTTTTTTGAAGCTTGAATAACAATCCGTGCTAACTCTTTTGAACTATAAAACTGCATTCTAAAACTCATACCGAATCTATCTCTAAGTGGATTTGATAACATTCCGGCTCTTGTTGTAGCACCTATAAGAGTAAAACGAGGCAGATCAATTTTTACAGTTTGAGCTGCCGGTCCACTGCCTATGATAATATCTATGCGAAAATCTTCCATAGATGAGTAAAGTATCTCTTCAACAGCAGGAGAGAGACGGTGAATCTCATCTATAAAAAGTATATCACCCTCTTCCAAGTTTGTAAGAATCGCTGCCAAATCTCCACTCTTTTCTATCATTGGTGCTGCTGTTACTTTTATGTTTGCATTCATCTCATTTGCGATAATTAGTGCTAAAGTAGTTTTACCAAGCCCCGGAGGTCCAAAAAAAAGAACATGGTCTAGTGCCTCTTGACGCTTTTTACTAGCTTCGATAAATACGCCAAGATTTTTTTTAATCTGTTCTTGCCCTATATATTCACTCCAAGCATCAGGACGAAGAGTAAGTTCTGTTGTCTCTTCCTCCACATCAAATGTTTCTATCTCAACCAATCTTTCCATATATCTGCTTCTTAGTAAGTATGAATCTCTTGAGGAAATTCTTTTGCTTGAACCTCATCAGAGTAGTTTTTAATCGCTTCTTTGACCAACGAAGCACCATCCATATATTTTTTTACAAATTTTGGAGTAAATGCTTCAAAAAGTCCTAACATATCTGAAAAAACAAGCACCTGACCATCGACATCAACACCAGCACCTATACCGATAACAGGAATATCAACACTCTTAGCAATCTCTGCTGCAACTTCAGCTTTAACACCCTCTATAACCATGCAAAATGCCCCAGCCGATTCTATAGCTTTGGCATCTTGAATCAGTTGAAGTTGTTCTTGCTTAGTTTTACCCTTAACTTTATAACCACCCTCACCTCTAACAGATTGAGGAAGTAAACCAATATGACCACAAACTGCAATACCATTATCACAAAGATATTTAACTATATCTGCCTTATCTTCTCCACCTTCTATTTTCACACAATCTGCAGGAGTTTCTTGAAAAACTTTTATGGAATTTTGAAGTGCAATATCTTTGTTGGCATATGTTCCAAAAGGCATATCACAAATAACAAAACTATTTTTAGCACCCATACAAACAGCATTTGTATGATATATCATCTGCTCCAATGAAGCACTCAGAGTGTCACTCTTACCGGCAAAACTCATATTTAAGCTATCACCAACCAGAATCATATCCGAACTCGGCTCTAACAGTGAAGCAAAAAGTGCATCATAAGCAGTAATCATTACCAAAGGTCTAACACCTTTGGCTTTTTTTATTGAAGTTATAGTCATTTTTTTATTCATAAAAGAATTTTAACTAAAAACTGATACAATTACGCTAAATGGGAGAAATATTTTTATGGGCGTAAGAAGTGATTTAGATGCAAACTTTGATTATGAGATAGTTGATGAGTTTTTAGACCACTACTCTATGATGGTTGATAGTATGGAAATTATGATTATCGATTTATCAAAACCCAATATGTACAGACGAAGCGTTGATGAGCTTTTTCGTGTTTTTCATAATATTAAATCTGCTTCTGGTTTTTTACAGATAGAACCTATGTTGAGACTTTCAACTTTTGTTGAAGAAGCACTAGAAGAGTTAAGAAAAAGAGAAAAACCCATCAATGAAGATACAGTAAATTGGTTATTAAGAGTGAGTGATATGTTTGCTCAGTGGCATGATGACCTAAAACTCGACAACGAACTTACCCATGTTAAATATTCTCTACTTAAACTACCCGACTTAGATTAGGACTTAAAACTCAATGAAAAACTTAGTAGCATATATTACTTCCGGTTATCCAGAAAAATCTTTCACTATAGACTTAGCATTAGCACTTGGCGAGGCTGGAGTTGATACCCTTGAACTTGGCGTACCATTTTCTGACCCTGTTGCAGATGGTCCTCTTATAGAAAGAGCAAGTCACAGAGCATTGGTGAATGGATTTAAATTTAAAGATATTTTAGAAATTTCAAAAGAAGTGGCACCAAAGGTTGATACTCTCTGGATGGGATACTTCAACAGTTTTTACCAACAAGATATGGACAAACTGATTCCATATGCCAAAGAACTTGGAGTAACCGGAATGATTATTCCTGATTTACCATATGAAGAAGCTCTTAACTATAAAAAGTTATTTAACTCAAATGCAATCTCAAATATAAATTTTATAGCACCCACAGATAGTGAAAATCGAATTAAAGAGATTGTTACTAATGCTCAAAAATTTATCTATATGGTTGCCTACACCGGTATAACCGGTTCAGGCAGAGCAGAAGATTTACAACCATTTTTAACTTCTATCAAAAAATATACTAAAACTCCTGTTTATGTAGGTTTTGGTGTAAATGCAAAAACAGCTAAAGATAAAGTAAAAGGTGCAGATGGCGTTATAGTCGGAAGTGCTTTTATAGAGATACTTTTAAATGATGAACTTAACTACACACAAAAGATAAAAAAGTGTAGTGAGTTAGCTCAAATATTAAAAAATGAAATTAACTAATTAACCCAATACTTTTCATACTAAAATCTGATAAAATACGGAAAAATTCAAAGGGAAAAAATGTTTAAAAAAATAGCGTTAGGTGTAATCGCACTGTTGGTAATAGCTGGAGGTACTCTTTTTGCCATTAAGGGAAAAGATAACTACGATGCGACTAAATACAGTGCAACCGTCACAGATGGTTTAAATATAAACTCAAAAATAAGCTTCACTCTGCCAGACCAGTTTGACAAATCACATACTATGAGCGATGATACAAAGATACTAATTCTCTCATTTGCAAAAGCTACCGGACATACGATAAAAGAGTATTTGGAAAAACAACCTAAAGATTATCTTACAAATAAAAATGCTTTTTTTGTTGCAGACATTAGCCCAATGCCAACAGTAATTAGAAATACTTTTGCTCTGCCTGACCTACAAAAAAGCCCATACTCTGTACTTCTAATCTACGATAAAGCTATCGCACAGAAAATAAAAGATGAGAAATACAAAGATAAAATTGTAATAGTTACTTTAGAAAACAGCTTGGTAAAAGATGTGAAATTTATATCTACTGAAGATGAGTTAAAAACAATATTAAACTCATAAAAAATATGATTAGTTTACATCATGGGTTGAGTAAAAGTTTGAAGTTAAATTTAGAAGAATTTGTAATCCTTTTTAGTGAAACGAATGCTCAAGATTCTGCCTTTACATCTAACAAAATCAGAGAGCATATTACACCACCCTTCAGCATCCTGAAACCGGGGGCATTACAGCCTCATTTGGGGTCAGTCAAGTGCAAAAAATGATAATTTAGACATCATACTAAAAAGATGTGACGATGCACTCTATAGAGCTAAAGACAACGGCAGAAATTGTGTTGAAATACAAGAGTTGCACAAAAGTATCTAAAAAATAACTAAATTAACGAAGTAGATATAAAACAGTATCTTTAAAAAGTTACTATTTTAAAGGTGAAAAAGGAACTAAAGCACTTCCCCAAGTAAGTCCACCACCAAAAGCATCAAGTAGTAATAATTCACCAGACTTCAAAGAACCGTTTTCATAAATCTCATTTATAGCCATTGGAATTGAAGCACCAGAAGTGTTACCATATTTATCAACAGTAACTACAACCTGTTCTTTTGTCATTTTAAGAGCATCGCCAACTGCTTTTATGATTCTATAGTTAGCTTGATGTGGTATAAAATGTTTAATAGCAGAGCTTTCTATATTGTTTTTCTCTAAAATCTCTACAACATCTTTAGTGAGTGTACGAACTGCAACTTTAAAAGTCTCATTACCTTTCATCTGCATAAAACAGCTTGTAGCCTCTTGGTCAAGAGAGTCATGAGGAGAACCTGTACCACCATTTGGACTCATAAGCAGATCTGCATAAGTACCATCTGAACCGGTATTAATATCTATGATAGCTTCATCTATATTTTGGGTTGCACTAACCATAGCTGCACCAGCACCGTCACCAAATAATATACAAGTTCCTCTATCCGTGTAATCAGTTATCGCAGACAATTTCTCAGAACCAATTATAAGTATATTTTTTTTCATACCTGATTCTATAAATGCTTTTGCAATAGACAAGATATAAACAAACCCTGTACACGCAGCAGAAATATCAAAAGCCGTAGTATTACCGAGTCCAAGTTTCTTTGCTATAATTGTTGCAGTTGACGGCATACAGAAATAATCAGGAGATATAGTAGCACAGATAACCATATCTATATCTTCTATTTCGATTCCACTTCTCTCGATCGCTTTTTTTGCAGCTTCAACACCCATATCACTGGTCGTTTCATCTTTAGCAGCAATACGGCGTTCTTTTATACCTGTTCTTTTACTAATCCACTCATCTGAAGTATCAACCATCTTTGCCAAATCATCATTTGATAAAATCTTTTTTGGAACATAAGCACCAATAGAACGAAGAGCTGCATAAGACATTAAGCTTCCTTTTGTTGTAGCGTTTCTAATCTTGAAATAATATGTTCATTTACACCGGTATCAACATAATTAATAGCTTGATATATTGCGTTTTCAATTGCTCTAGCATTACTTTTGCCATGACTAACAATTACACAACCTTTTATACCGATTAGTGGAGCTCCACCTATTTCAGCATAATCTATCTCTTTTTTAAGAAGTTTAAAAACTTTTCTCATTAAGAGTGCACCGGTAATTGCCACAGGAGATTTTCTAATATAATCTTTTATAAGCCCACTTATAGTTGAAGCTACACCTTCTGCAGTTTTAAGAACCAAATTCCCTACAAAACCATCACAAGTAATAACATCGCAACTACCGTTAAATATATCACTTCCTTCAACATTTCCTTTGAAACCAGGATATCCTTGAAGCATTTTATAAGCAGCTTTTGTTACATCATTACCCTTAGAATCCTCTTCTCCATTTGCTAAAAGACCTATGCTTGGATTTTTTATCTTTAATAAATCTTCTGCATAACATCCACCCATTACAGCAAACTGAGCTAAATGTTCAGGCTTAGAATCAACATTTGCACCAACATCCAAAAGAATTGAACGACGAGTAGTTTTTGTAGGCATAAGAGTTACAAGTGCAGGACGAGAAACACCTTTAAGACGACCAAGTCTAAGAGTAGCAAGGGTCATAGTTGCTCCACTATGTCCAGCTGACATTACACCATCAGCTTCACCCTGTTTAACTAAATCAACAGCTTTATAGATTGAACTATCTTTTCTTTTAACAGCATCAGTTGCAGCATCACTCATAGAGATAACATCATCACAATCAACAATTAAAATCTTATCTCTATAACGCTTAGGTAACAGAGGTAAAATTTCTGATTTTTTTCCTACTAAAATAGGCTCAAATAATTTTTTCTTAAGTGCAACAATACAACCTTTTACAATCGGTGCAGGACCAAAGTCCCCACCCATCGCATCAATAGCAATCTTTACCATTGACTACTTATACTCACCAGTAGTTGGGTTGATATGGTGAGGAAGTTTATAAGTTCCATCTTTATCTTTAACTGGTTTAGCTAAAGTGATTTTATAGTGAGTTCTTCTTTTTGCTGAACGCGAATGAGAGACTCTTCTCTTAGGTACTGCCATATTACTATTCCTTTAATTTTATAAAATGAAAGTAAACCTTCATCTTTTTAATTTGAAAATGAACAAAGTCCATTCTCAATCGCTAGCCACTCAGGCACTAAAGCTAGCCTCCTTTGGAGGCAGAATCTTTGTGATTTAGACTATTTTACAATTTTCGCAACTATTATAGTCGCTTTTAATAAGTTCAATTTCGGAGTTCAAAAGTTCCTCAATATCTACTATACCATCAAAAGATTCAACAACATCCAATTCGATGCTACCATCATCTTCATACAAACCATCAGAAATGAAAAACTCTATCTCTTCATCAACTGCTAATCTGAATTCTTCACCGCATCTGCTACACTCAGTTACGACAAAACCAGATAGTTTTGCCTTTAGCAAAATTAATTTGCCAAAATGATACTCTAAATAACCTTTAAAAGTTATTTCATTAGACTTCAGTTCAAAATCTAATGGAGTATGTCCAACTTTTCTAAGTGTAATTTTCATCTTTTAGTTAAGAAATTTCTCTCTCTGAGAAAAAGAATGCAATTTCAATAGCTGCATTCTCAACAGAATCACTTCCATGAACTGCATTTGCATCTATATTTTCAGCAAAATCTGCACGGATAGTACCCGCTTCAGCTTCTTTAGGGTTAGTAGCACCCATTAAATCACGGTTCTTTTGCATAGCACTTTCACCTTCTAAAACTGAAACAACTACAGGACCACTAATCATAAAATCAACTAAATCGTTGAAAAAAGGTCTCTCTGCATGAACTGCATAAAATGCTTCTGCATCTAAACGAGAAAGTTGAATCTTTCTTGTTGCTGCAATTTTAAGTCCATTGCTCTCAAATCTGTCTAAAATTTTTCCGATTACGCCCTTAGCTACTGCATCTGGCTTTATTATTGATAGTGTACGCTCCATCAAGTCTCCTATTGTGTATATAAAATTAGTGTGGGATTATATCGAAATAAAAGTATATTTAAGTTTAAATTGAAAGATTTATAAAAGAAAGATAGTCATAAAGTGCAAAAATGGCACTT
>JAGHAW010000035.1 GCA_021161305.1 Sulfurimonas sp. | reverse complement strand
CTAATAAATACTCCAGCACTAACTATTTGTAATAGTTGAGTGTTGTCATCTAATTTTATATTTACTATCGTCTTTCTCTCTCTACTAATCATGCTAACAGCCAACATCGCAACCCATAATGGCAAAAAGAATCTTAAATTGAACTGTGTAGTTAAAATTCCAAAAGCTATAGTAAGAGTTGTGATAATCATAATAAATCTTAAATCTTTTTCATCCTGTTTATATCTAAAAATTTGATAATAGATATTGAAAAATATAGACAGTCCAACTATACCAAGTTTAACTAAAACACTAAGAAACTGATTATGCTCGTGTGGCTGAGAATGGATACCATTCCATTTTTGAGGAGTGATTTTTTTAATCTCATCCATAGAATCACCACTTCCAACACCTATAATAGGATTCTCTTTTACAATTTCAAATGCGTAGTAGTAGATTCCTGCTCTAATTCCAAGCGATGTATCAAACTCCGGTTCTTTAGAAAAAAGTCCAGATATACTCTCTTGTGTTTGTGTTACTTTATCCTTAAAAAGTGGGCTTATACTATAAGCAACACTAAAAACCAACATAATGGCTAAAACTAATTCAATAGCATACTTTTTAAGATATGAAATAGATAAAAAAGACAGTAGAAGTAAAAAAGTCATATATCCCGTTCTGCCACCTGTCACAAAAATATTTAAAGTTGCTGTCACAATAAAAATAGCCATAAAAAATTTCATAACTATATTTTGTTTACTATATATTACTTTTTGACTTAGCATCATCACAACTAAGACAAGGGCAACACCATAGTGTATATGATGTAAAAATGGTGATGGGTCATTAATTGTGTAAGCCTCATAAAAGTTTATACCACCTATGCTAAGATTCCAAGGCATAATTCCAAACAACATACCATAAGAAACAAGCTCACTTACTAGCATGCCAAGTATAAAAGCTCCTATAACTTTGTCAATATACCTGCCATCAATAATGCTATAAAATACTATGAGATAGAGACCATACTTTACACTCTTTACCCACAAAAACCCTTCAGAAAGATTTTCACTCCACAACATTCCTACCAAATAAGCTATAAAAAAATATAAAAATGCTTGAACTATTTTATTTTTCATCGCTCCTTTTATATGGCTCAACACATCGCCCCTAACTATAAAAAGTAAAACCATAAGTGAAAAAACAGTCGATTTAATTGTTTGTGAAATTGGTAATAAAAATACATATAAAACAAGCAGATTATTCATCCATAAAGTTAAACTATCTTTATCAGTAACAACTTTTTTTATATTAACTCTCAAGTTTTCAATCATTATAAATCTATAAAAATATCTCGTAGTTTATTAAACTGCAACTCATTTGAAAATTTCTTTTCACACTTAATCTTTCCGGCTTTTGCGATATCTGCTAATAATTTTTTATTGTTGATAAGTTTTTTTATTTCATATGCCAAGCTATTAAAATTTTGTGCTTCAAACAGAAGTCCCGTTTTTTCATCATCAATTATCTCAACAACACCACCACTGTTTGAACCTATAACAGCAGTTCCCACCTGCATAGCCTCAATAAGAACAAGTCCAAAAGTCTCTCTTTTTGATGCCAATACAACCCCATCACAAACCTGATAAAAGTGATGTGGATTTTTCATAAAACCTAAAAAATGAATATTGTTTTGCAGTCCCCTATCTTTAACATCTTGTTTTAACATCTCAAGATATGATTCCTCCATAGCATGACCGACAAAGTAAGCATTTACATCAAGACCCTCTTTTGCAAGTTCCCCAACAGCTTTTATAAGCAGATGTTGCCCTTTAGCCTCATTTATTCGACCTACTAAACCTAAGTTAAAACTATCTTCACTCATACAAAGTTCTGATTTCAATGTAGCCAACTCTTCATCATTCAACATTTGGGGTCTATCTGAACCCATATATAGCACTTCTATCTCTGGTCTAATATCTTGAGGTATAAATCTTTCTAACTGCTCTTTGACCTGATAGGTAACCGGTAACATCAAGTTAATATTTTTATACATAAGCCTATGATAAAAATCATCTTTAAATCTTGTCATAGTCATATTTCTAGTCTGCACAACCTTTGGCTTCTTCTTTGAAAGAATCTTTGCCAAAACTACAAATGGTATATCTTTTGTCCAATGCATATGAATAATATCAGCATTAACACTATCGATAATCTTCGCCAACTCTCTAGCAGCACTAAACATAAATAGATTATGGTGTTTTTTGATTTTTATATATTGATAATTTTCATCATAATACTGTTCTAATTTTGAATCTTCATTTATAACAGAGATAACACTGAACTCATCATTGAGAGCTTTTGCTGCTCTAACCATATAAAGTTCAAGACCACCCAAATCAGGTGACATACAAAGTTCTATAACTGTTTTCTTACTCATCTTCTTGCATCTCCAACATCAAAGCGTACTTCATATAAGAACTAAAAGCAGATATCACTGCTACATTCCAGCCGTTGATTCCATGGAAGATTCCACCTTTTAGAATCAACGCTTTAAACAAAGCCCCAACTCCATGAGTAAAAGGGTCTAGCTTTGAGGCTCTCTTACCATCTTCATAAGATATTCTTGCCCCGCGAGTTATAAATTTATGTGTTGTTTTTATCATATGAGCATAATTATCATAAGAGTAGTGAAGCATATCAGCTTCAAGGTCTTTAACACTCTTTGTATCCACTCTTGCATGTCCACCTGCGGTTGTATATCCACACTTCTGACGGTTATAGAGCCTTGTAACTCTATCTGGATACCAAAGCTTTATAAAATTCTTACCTACAAAAGTTTTTCTGGCAAAACTATAAGCATCGTACTCGCTATTTTCTAAATCAAGATTTTTTATAGCCTCTATAGCATTTTTATCCAATCTCTCATCAGCATCTATGCTTAAAATCCAATCATATTTTGCCAAAGGTGTGCCAAATGCTTTCTGTTTTCCATCACCTAAATACTCCTGTTTCACAATTCTAGCACCCAAACTCTCGGCAATCTCACAAGTTTTATCACTGCTTAACGAATCAACAACAAGAACCTCATCACAAACCTCTTGCACTGACTCCATAACATCTTTTATATTTTTTTCTTCATTTAATGTGATAATATTCGCAGTTATTTTCATGTTCTTATTTTACCACAGTAAACTTTTGATACAATTTTGTTATAAAATTTTATAAATAATCTGTAACTTATAATGAATATACTTCTTTATATCTTTGAACCATAAAAGATGGTTTAAATTTTTCTAAATATTTATCAAAATCTATATATGGTTTTTCATCAAGAACTTGAACTACCTTTTTAGCCAAGACCTCTTTATCAAAATCAACTCTAAACTCTGCAAGTTCACCCTCCATTATATCTTTTGCACCACCTATTGTCTTTGTTGAAACAATCGGAGTACGACAAGCAAGAGATTCTAAAAGTACATTCCCAAGCCCTTCTGCCTTAGAAGGAAAAACAAAAAGTTTGGCATGCTTCACCCACGGATATGGATTTGGTAACGATCCAAGCATTATTATCTCATCTTCCAATCCAAAAGATTTTATCTGATTTTTTATATCATTAAATCTTGACCCGACTCCCATGATAACTAGTTTTTTATCTAAAGCAAAATTATCTTTGGCATATTTATAAGCATCAACCAACAAAGAAACATTTTTAGTTGGCGTAATCCTTCCAAAATAAACTATATACTCTTCATCTATTTCTGGCATATATTCTGAAGCTTTTTTACAAATTAGCTCAACATCCATTGGGTTAAAAATAAGATTTAAACTTTTTGGTTTAAAATTCGCAATTTTAGAAACTTCTATAACTTTTTCTTTTACAGCATTGGATATAGCAATAATATGTTTATCATTATATAGTCTTCTTAAAAAAAAGTTCTTTATAGCTCCACCGGTAAAAATATAGATATGTACTGAAACTTGCTTAATTCTATCATCTTTTAACATCCATAAAGATTCAAAAGTACCCTGCCCTCTGAGAACTATTAAGTCAAATTTTCCGTACTCTTTTTCTAATGTATATATTTTATATTTAAAAATCCAAGACGACAACATTCCATACCAAAAAAAGTAACTATGTCTAATTACCCCATTCATTATTCTAGCAAACAGATCCCAAACGAGTCCAACTACTGATAATTTCATAATCCTTGCTATATTAAAATGATGTAGATGGACATTTTTTTCCGGTTTTAAACCAGCATTTTTAGTTCTAAAATAAATAAGATGACTTTCATGTCCTTCATTTGCAAAAGCTTGTGCCATATTTATAGCAGAGCGTTCCATACCACCTATCTTTAAACTTCTAACTACTACTGCTACTCTCATGATAAACTCTCAATCATATTTTTTATGATTTCCTTTCAGATAAATATTTTTTTTCAAATTTTTCCCATCGTCTCATAATTTTTTTACGAGCAAAATGTGGAATTTTACTAGGAAAGGTAAAAAAACTAACATCACCAAGTCCATCAATGAGTACCAACTCTGCACTATTTTCGTCGGTACGCCTTCGTAAAATATTTTTAGGCATCATTCCATAGTTAAAGATAACTAAATAGTCTAAAAAATATTGTTTATAAGCCTCTAACTCTTTACGATAAACCTCTACACCATTTTTCTCAATATAATACTTAAAACTCTTTGACACATTACCATCATAATCTTTAACCACTTCAATAACAAACCCTTTTCCTTGGTCTGTTTCTACTTCACCATAAAATTTTGGTAGATGCGTCCAATCCATCTTTTTGCGTTTAAGCAGTTGCTTATAATATTTAATCTCAATATCACTCTGCTTGGAGCGTCCTTTTTCGCGTTCATAACTTACTTTGATGGCTTTACTATTATCTTCAGGATGGAAATAACATGCTCTTTCATTACCTCTTCCTATCATCTCTTCTGGCAGTGCAATCATTTTATTCCTCTTTTTTTACTTCTAATTCAATATTTTCTTTACAAATATCCAACAAAAGATTTCGACACTGCTCGGATGGTAAATCTGTATTTATGTAACTATAAACAATAAATGGCTTCTCTAAAAGAGCTTGGAAAAGATACTTTCTATAGGCTCGTATGCCTTCTTCATCAAGTTCTTCTTTTCTTTTAAGAATAGTCTCTGTCGGTGCATCAAGCTGAACAACCATATAAGTTCTAGAAATAAAAGACAACCAAAACTTCCAATTATTTCTAAAAGAAGCATTTCCTGATTTAATTCGCACATTTTCAAGCAGATATTCATGAAAATATCTATCAATAAAAACAAACTTTTTAGAAAATAGATTTCTAATGAGTCGAAGAGGATACATAAGAAAAGCATTGAAAATTATAAACCCGCCATATCTATCATCAATCTCACTTTTACCGACATTTTGAGAACTACCTAATTCTTTTTGCAATTTTCTTCTTAACAGTGGCAAAAATAGTCTATATAATGGAGACAATCTAAAAGTTTTTTTAAATCTGAAAAAGCCTATGTTGCTTTTTGAATGCTTTATCACACTCTCTATAAGAGTTGTTTTTCCAACACCATCGGGTCCCATCACTGGAATCAAGCGTATGTGAGAAAAGAGTTTTCTTCGTGTTCTATTCCAAGTAGATGCCATCTTAAGTAAAACTTCCCTAAAAACTTCATCTGTCTCACTACAAAGTGGTAGCAATCCTTTACCAACCAAAGCCATATTCGCCTCATGAGCAACTGTTTTTATTTCAGCCTTTTTATGCTTTAAGTCATAAAAAAGATTACTATATTCACTACTGGTATCTTCTAATACATCTAAATAATATTCAATGCGTTCATTAACTAATGGGGTTGTTAATTTTTTACCACCAGTATAAAGATGAGAAAGATAGTAGAGTGCTTCTACATCCAAAGAGAATGAAAATTCCCCTGCCTCTTTTTCGACAATATGAAATTTTAATTTTTCAGGGCGAATATACCTGAGTGTTTTTTTCAATGGATCTTTAACCGATAAGATATTCCATATTTCCAAAGCTATCGATCTATTATCAGACCGACTATAGAGAGTAATATCTACCTTACCATGTTTAGTTCTAGTAACACTAAAAGAGCTTCGTGTTGCAACTGCGGTATCAAATATAATGCTAAGCAACGCATCATTAAATTCAGGTGGTATAAAAAAATCATAATCACCACTATAAGAAATCATTTCACTAATCTCTCTAGGTCTAAGAAGAATCAATGGCAAAGATGCTATTTTAACATTTTTTAAAAAAAGTTTAAATACTTTAACGGCACTATCATTATCTTCCAAAGAATATCCCCTTCCAACTTGCATTCATACTCTAAACCCCTTACTACAACTACTAAAAACAATAAGATTAACAAAAAAACTTTTTGTGACATTGTAGCAAAAATATTATTTCAACACTCTTTATAAAATGCTATAATAGCATATCAATTATAT
>JAGHAW010000181.1 GCA_021161305.1 Sulfurimonas sp. | reverse complement strand
CTATAATATTATGAGTATTATCATAACTTGTGGTTTTATATTCAGCTATCTCAAAAGAATTAGCAATAATATTTGAGAAGTTTTTTTTAGGATTTAGTGTTATAACATTAAGCTTAGAACCTATCAAGGTTGTATCTCTATAAAGTTCCTCTTGAGATGTTGATAGCGAAGCTGTAATATCTGGAAGTTTAGCATTACTTGATGTTGTTAAAAAATGAAAAGTGTCATAGTAATATTTAGAATCGCTATCTCTATATGGAGTAGTATTTAAAGCTTCTAGTCCATAATAATTTGAAAATTCATAGATAACATCCGTGAAGTTTTCAACAGTAGAAAGTGTTTTGATTGTGATAGAGAATATCTCTCCCTTTAGGACTCTTGAAGGACTCTCTTTGTAACTTAGATACAAAACCTTTGGCGTGATAACACCCGTATCACTAGTATTAAAGTCACTTGATACCAAGTTTGTTAAGATCAATAATCCCAAAAAGAGTAAACGAATCACGCTGAGAAAAATCCTTGAAGCATAGCTACTCCATCATCTGAACCAAGAAGCAGTTCCATTGCTCTTTCAGGATGAGGCATAAGTCCAAATACATTTTTGCTTTTGTTACAAACACCAGCGATAGAATTTAGACTGCCATTAGGGTTTTTAATATTACCATTTTCATCTGTGTATTTTAGAAGAATTTGATTGTTTGCTTCAAGCTCTTTTAATCCAATATCATCTATGAAATAGTTTCCGTCATGGTGTGCAATAGGAATATTTATAACTGAATCACTATCTAATTTTTCTAAAAAGACATTATCATTGTTAATAACTTTTAGATGATGGTATTTGGAAATAAAGTGCAGGTTGTCATTTCTCTTTAATGCTCCGGGAAGTAGTCCGGCTTCTGTTAAAACTTGAAAACCGTTACAAATACCTAAAACTTTTCCACCGTTTTTTGCATAAGCAGTTACAGCTTTCATAACAGGACTGAATCTTGCGATTGCACCACTTCTAAGGTAGTCACCATAAGAGAAACCACCGGCAATAACAAGTAGATTGGTGTCTTCTGGGACAGATTTGGCTTTGTGCCATAGGATTTCGGTAGTTGCACCTAACTCTTCAAAAGCATGTTGTGTGTCATACTCACAGTTAGTTCCGGGAAATTGAAGAATTGTTACTTTCATTATACTAACTCTACGCTGTAATCTTCGATAACAGTGTTAGCTAGAAGTTCTTCACACATTTTTCTAACATCTATCATAGCTTGTGTTTTGTCATCTGTATTTAATTGTAAGATGATTTGTTTACCAACACGAACATCATTAACATCTTTAAAGTGAAGAGAATCCAAAGCATGATGAACCGCTTTACCTTGAGAGTCTAAAACACCCGCTTTTAAACTAATATTTATTATTGCTTTTATCATTACTATTTTCCTAATATTCTATTTAAAACTTGCTCGTAAGCTACTTTTACACCACCAAGACCTTGACGAAATCTGTCTTTATCCATCTTTTCACCACTTTCAATATCCCAAAAACGACAATTATCCGGTGAAATCTCATCAACTAAGATAATATTTCCACTAGAATCTTTTCCAAACTCTAGCTTAAAGTCAACAAGGTTAAGACCTTTTTCAAAGAAGTAAGGACGAAGGATATCATTTACTTGTCTAGCCATTCTACGAAGTTTGTCTAGTTCATCTTGATATTCAACAAGACCCAAAATAAGAGCATGTTGGTCATTTAATTTAGGGTCGCCTAAATCATCATCTTTATAATCGAACTCAACTAAAGTAAATGGGAGAACTGTTCCATCTTTGATTCCAAGGTTACGAGTTAAACTACCGGTTGCAATATTTCTAACGATAACTTCTATAAGAATCACATCTACTTTAGTATGTAACATATGGTTATCATCTAGCATCTTAACAAAGTGGGTTTGAATCCCATTTGCCTCTAAAAGTTTAAACAGTTCTGTAGATATTTTGTTATTAAGTGCACCTTTACCAGCTTCACTTGATTTCTTTTCTCCATTAAACGCTGTTAAGTCATCTTTGAACTCTGATATAACTAAGTTTTCATCATCAGTTAAAAATAGTCTTTTTGCTTTTCCCTCGTAAAGTAACTCTCTTTTTTCCATTATCTACTATCCTTTCATTATTACTAATGCTTTTATAATATCTATAGCTTCTTTTAGCTGCATATCTTTACTTATCATTTCTGGTGTAATTATATCTTTATCTTCTTTTTTATCTTCTTTATCTTTATCTTTTCCATCAACTTTTACCAGCTCTTCTTCTAAATGTTTTTTCAAGTCAGCTTCTTTAAGACTAAAGCCATTTTGTTGAGTTTTACACTCGGCCGGAAGAACTATGACATCTGGCTTAACACCAACAGCCTGAATAGTTCTTCCGCTTGGAAGATAGTATCTCGCAATAGTAAGTTTTATAGCCTCTTTATCTGTAATAGGAAGAATAACCTGTACGCTTCCTTTACCAAAAGTATTTTGACCAACTAAGATGGCTCGTTTATGATCTTGAAGTGCTCCGCTTACAATTTCAGAAGCACTTGCACTCCCTCCATTTATAAGTACAACCATCGGTACGGTAGTTAAAGTTTTACTTTTTGAGGCACTATAAACTTTTTTATCAATCTCTTTACGACCTTTTTGAGAAACTATGTCTCCCTCATCAACAAAAAGATCAACCAAGTTAACTGCTTGGTCAAGCAATCCACCTGGATTATTTCTTAGATCAAGTACAATTCCTTTTGTTGTGGCTTTTTTCTTTTTAATCTCTTTGATTACATCTTGGGTAACTTTTTTATCAAAACTTGTTACACGAATATATAGCAGTTCATCACTGATTTTTTTAGCATATACAGATTCAATAGTGATTTTACCTCTTATGATATTGATGTTAAGCGGTCTAGATTCACCTTCACGAACAATAGTTAAATCAATAGGGTCGCCAATCTTTCCTCTCATGATAGATACAGCTTCATCTATAGTCATATTTAGAGTTGATTCTTTGTTGATTTTTAGGATAATATCACTAGATTTCAGTCCAGCTTTATCGGCAGGTGTTCCCTCGATAGGAGCGATTACAGTTAAAGCACCATCCCTGATTCCAACAGTGATTCCAAGTCCACCAAACTCACCATTTGTTTGAACTTTTAGTTTTTTGTAATCTTTTTGAGTAAGATAGTTTGAGTGTGCATCAAGATTTTTAAGCATTCCATCAAGAGCTTTATCCATAAGTTCTTCTATCGTTACATCATCAACATTATACTGCTCAACAATTGCGATAACTTTCGTAAATTTTGCTAAAGATTGAAGTCGTGAAGCTTCTTTATTTGTTTCACTCTCCGAAGAAGCAAAAAGATTTACAGAAAATAGTAGAGTTGTCGCAAGACAAACAGAAGCAAAGCCAAGTGTTATAAATTTTTTGTTTTTCATAATATATCCATCTTTGATTTTAAAAGAAGATATTATAGTAAAAAGCTGTTTAAATAACAATTATCCTGTATTTCAATAAGGAAAATCGATGACGAAAGAGCATATATTTACTTCTGAGTCTGTAACGATAAACTTGAAGTAGTGTTTTTTGGCAAATTTCACTGTTTTAATGTAACTGTAAAGCCTATGGGCTTCTTCTTCCATTCAAATACATTATGCTTGTTTTATCAATAATTAAGATTCACTACAATACAATTATTATGAGAATTTTATAAAAAGGGTGAAAAATGAAAAAGATTGTATTAAAGATTGTTTTGGCGATAACAGTGACATTAACACAGGTAAGTGCGATAGAAGTTAGCTTAGAGGATAAAATATCAAGCTTATACATCTCATTCTTTAACCGTGCAGCAGATGAAGGTGGATTAACCTATTGGAATAATCTGGGAATAGCAGCCCAAGCTAGAGGTGAAGATCCATTAAATGTACTTAAACAGCTCTCAGCAGGATTTGCAACACATCCTACATTTGGTTCTACTTATGACAGCATGGTAAATAACGCTTTCGTTCAAGCTATATATCGAAACTCTTTAGGAAGAGATGGTGACGCAGCAGGTTTAGTATATTGGGAAGGTCTTTTAAATAATGGTAAATCCAGAAGTGACATGGTTGCAGAATTTATGGAGTTATCATTAACAACAGATTTAACACCAGAAAATTACCCTACATTGTCAGTAGCGGATTTAGATGCAGCTAAAGAAAGACAACAACTTATAACAAATAAAGTTGCAGTAGCTGTAAACTTTACTAATACTCTTACTGCTTTAACAAATGTAGTAGATGATCAAAATCCAGAAAATGATCCTGCATATTTAGCATCTGTAGAAGTGCTTAGTGGTGTTGGCTTAGATGCATCTACTGTAAGTGATGCTATTGGAAAAATACTCGGACTAGT
>JAGHAW010000157.1 GCA_021161305.1 Sulfurimonas sp. | reverse complement strand
CCTCTATAATATTCACATCTTCTAAAATATTATATGTGGCTTGCTCAAATCCTATCTTAATTACTGTTTTAAAATCAAAACTTATATCAAAGTTTAACTCATTTTTAGTATTACCCTCTTGAACTTTTACATAGTATGTGGTATTTGCAACAACATTAAATGTATGACTTTCATCCCTACCTTTTGCACTATAGATAGAACTATCATCACATGAATATCCAATTTTTAACCAATGATTAAAATATCCAGATTGTGCATAATTGTTCTTTTGTCTAATTGTTATCTCGCCATTAATAGCAGTTTTAAATTTAAAATATCTGGCACCTTTCCCTCCAACTGCGATGCGACTAGAACTGTCTGTTACTAGTACATCTACAGTTGTACCATCTAAATTTGCAACAGTTTCAGAGGTGGGACAAGTGTAAGAAGGTGTTGCATACAAAGCAATAGTAGCCAACAACATAACAATTATGGTAAAAAATTTCCTAAATAAGAACAAACTTTTCATGATAACACTCCTCAATAAAAAATGGCACCAAAAACTAGGGCTCATATAATATTTTTCTTATATTAAGTTATATTATACATATAAGTAAGCTTTGATAATGCTGAAAGTAAACAAATTTAGAGTATAGTTTTAACTTTCTAAGAATATCTATTAGGGGTCAGGCGTTGAATTTCTACTTTTTTAAAAAAGTAGAAATTTTCTCAGCAACGCTATACTTTGTAGATTCTGGTAAGATTATTTGAGCACATTTTTTGTTGTCTGTGTTGAAGATTAGTGGACCTATAAAGTTTACTATGGAGTTTTCTATGGGTGTTTGGATTAGGACTATATTTAAGATGATAATATTTGAATCTTTATTTATTTCTAATAGTTCCTCGGTTTTTTGAGGCACTTCAAAGTCATACTCTCTTAGTACAAAAGGGTCTATAAGAGTAAAAGAGATATGTTCATCTTCAACAGCTTGCATCTTCATAAAAATATCATCTATCTTTTGTAACTCTACTTCTTTCACATTTTCAAAGCCTAAAAGAGGCACACTTATATCAAATTTCATAAAAAACCCTTGTAAAAAATTTGCGAATTATAGCATCATTAAGCATAAAGTGTACCTATTGTTTATTGCACTGTTTAATCTGTGTTATATATCTTTTGGATAAAATATCATCTTATTTAATATAGGGATTTTATTTTATGAATATAAAAATCAATTTTGCGTTAATTTTATCTATTGTGCTGATTCTTTTTACTGCTTGTTCTAAAGATATAGAGGAGTACAATAAGCCTGCTATATATTGGTATGGAAAGATTGTTTCGTCTGTTGCTGATGGAAGTTTAGAGAAGGCTGATAATTACTACTCTTCACTGCAAGGCGAACATATAGGTTCACCACTTCTACCTGAAGCTACAATGATTTTAGCTATTGCACATATGTATTATGAGGAGTATCTTTTAAGTGAGCATTTTTTAAATGAGTATGTAAAGAGATATGCAACTCCAAACGAAAAAGAAGATGCAGAGTTTTTAAAGATAAAAGCTAAATATATGGCGTTGCCAAATCCTAGACGAGACCAAGCTTTGATACAAGAAGCTATAGAAGATGGTGAAAGATTTAAGTTAAATTATCCTAACTCTATGTATTTTAGTGTTGTAGATACTATGTTGGTCCGTCTCTATCTGGCGGAAGCAGCACTAAATGAAACTATTGCAGATCTATATGACAGGTTGGATAAGCCCAAGAGTGCAGTATATTATCGATCTATAAAACCACAGCCTTGGATAAAATGGGCTGAGGTAGATAGAGCAAATAGTGCTTGGTATCGTGAATGGTTTGAGGGTGATGGAACTGAGAGTTGGTACGCTTTTATGATACCTGATACGCAGAGTGTAGTTTCAAGAAACTCTATTAGTGAAGATGAGAATGAAACTGTAGAAAAAAAGATAGAAGAGAGTCCTGTAGTTCAAAAAAATAAAACCACATCTATAAGTAAATCTCAGCAAGATGAAATAGCACAAGCACAAGAGTTAAAAGATAAAGGGATTATCACTGATGAAGAGTTTGATGCTTTAAAAGATGAAATATTAAAAAAATAGGATAAAAATATATGAAACTTAGTAATTATGCTGAATTTCCGGCAGATATACCAGTTATAGCAGAGGATGAGCTTTTTTTATATCCGTTTATGATTTCACCGATTTTTTTAAGTGATGAAAGCAATATAAATGCTGCCACAAGAGCGATGGAAGATGATTCTCTAGTTATTGTTTGTTCTACTAAACCTTCACATGAGGGTGAGAGAAGTTATGATGCACTTTACGATGCAGGTGTAGTAGGTTCCATTATGAGAAAAGTTGCACTTCCAGATGGAAGGGTAAAGGTTCTTTTTCAAGGGTTGGCTCGTGCAAAAACAGTTTATGAAGTTGAGGATTCTCCTCTTATTGCTCGTGTGGAAACTCTAAAAGCTACAAATTTAGATTCACCAAAAATAGGTGCAATTTTAGAAATAGTTCGTGAAAAAGTACGAACTTTATCTGGTGTTAGCAATTATTTTCCACCTGATTTGCTTAGAACCATAGAAGAAAATCACGACTATAATCGTATAATTGATTTGATTTGTTCCACTATTAAGATGAAAAAAGAACAAGCATATAAAATATTTGTTGAGGTAGATACCGAGAAAAGATTTTTAGATCTTTTGAACTATCTTATTGAAGAGATTGAAACAAATAAACTACAAAAAGAGATTCGCTCAAAAGCTCATACACATATAGAACAGGTAAACAGAGAGTATTTCTTAAAAGAGCAGTTAAAGCAGATTCAAAAAGAGTTAGGTGCTGATACTGCAAGAGAGGAAGAGATAGAAGAGTATCGTACCAAGTGTGAGGCTAAAAAAGAGAAGATGGGAGAGGAAGCATACAAAGAGATAAATAAGCAGATAGAGAGATTCTCAAGAATGCATCCAGACTCTTCCGATTCCTCTATGACTCAAACATATTTAGACTGGGTTTTAGAGATTCCTTTTGGGGATGAATCTAAAAAAGCTTTGAAAATTTATGATGTCCAAAAGCAGTTGGATGAAGATCATTTTTCTTTAAAAAAACCAAAAGAACGCATAGTTGAATACTTTGCAGTTAAAGAGCTTTTGGAATTGCGTGGAATAGCTCATGAAAATAGTGCCGGAGCGATTTTATGTTTTAGTGGACCTCCCGGTGTTGGTAAAACATCTTTGGCAAACTCAATAGCTACAGCCTTAAAAAGACCACTTGTGCGTATTGCTCTTGGTGGTTTAGAGGATGTAAATGAGTTAAGAGGGCATAGAAGAACTTATGTTGGTGCAATGCCCGGTAGAATAACTCAAGGGCTTATTGATGCTAAAAAGATGAATCCTGTTATCGTTTTAGATGAGATAGATAAAGTTTCTCGTTCACAAAGAGGTGACCCAACAGCTGCACTTTTAGAGATTCTTGACCCTGAGCAAAATTCTAGTTTTAGAGATTACTATCTTAATTTTAACATAGACCTCAGTAATGTTATTTTTATCGCTACTGCAAATGATGTGGGGCGTATTCCAGCACCTCTTCGTGATAGAATGGAGTTTATAACGATTAGTTCTTATACTCCCCAAGAGAAATTTGAGATTGCCAAAAGATATTTGATTCCACAAGAGCTAAAAAAGCATGGACTTAAAAATTCTGAAATCAGTATATCCAAACCGGCACTTAAAGAGCTTATACATAGTTATACGCGTGAGGCAGGTGTAAGAAATCTTCGTCGTCGTATTGCAGATATGAGTAGAAAAGTAGCCAAAGATATACTTGAAAAACCTGAGATAGATAAAATATCTCTAACTCTTAAAAATCTAAAAGACTACTTTGAAAAAAGTGTATTTGAGATAGAAAAAACAGATAAAAAACCAGTTCTAGGAGTTGTGAATGGTTTAGCATGGACTGCTGTTGGTGGAGATGTACTGAAAAT
>JAGHAW010000169.1 GCA_021161305.1 Sulfurimonas sp. | reverse complement strand
TTGATGAAAAATGCAGACCTTGATAAAAAGATAGTAAACCTCATAGTCAGCCGTATTAAAGTTATCTCAAATCTTGATATTTCTGAGAAAAGAATCCCTCAAGATGGACGAACACAGATAAAAATAGCAGGAGAGACTCTGGATGTTCGTGTATCTATTTTGCCTACTTTTTACGGTGAAAGAGTTGTTATGAGACTTCTTATGCAAAGTTCTCAAATACCAAAGATAAATGAACTCGGATTTCATGATTCTCTTATAGGAGATGTTAAAAAACTTCTTCGTGCTTCACATGGAATTATCTTAGTTACTGGACCAACAGGAAGTGGTAAAACAACATCTTTGCACTCATTTTTAAGAGAGGTTGAAGAGCCTCAAAAAAATCTCTTAACAGTTGAAGACCCAGTTGAATACAAATCTGATAATATTTCACAGATTCAGGTAAATGAAAAGGCAGGACTTACTTTTGCAGCTGCTCTTCGATCAATCCTTCGTCAAGATCCTGATGTGATTATGATAGGTGAGATTCGTGATGAAGAGACAGCAGCTATAGCTATCCGTGCTGCACTAACTGGACATTTAGTTTTTTCAACTCTTCATACAAACTCAGCAGCAGCAACTATCTCAAGACTGGCAGATATGGGGATAGAACCGTTTTTAATTTCATCTTCACTACTTGGCATACTTGCTCAAAGACTTGTTCGTGTCTTATGTGACGAGTGCAAGGAAGAAGACACTGTAGCCGAAGAGTATGCAGATGATTATAATCTTGAGAGTGGTGTAAAAATCTATAAAGCATGTGGATGTAAGGCATGTGGATACAGTGGTTATACTGGTCGTCGTTCCATAGGTGAACTTCTGGTTATGAATGACAGCATAAAAGACCTTCTAAAAACAACAACAGATGAACATAGTATAAAAACAGCACTTGAAAAAGATGGACTAAAAACAATATTTACACAACTCTCACAGATGCTTTTAGATGGTGAAACATCTTTAGAAGAAGCAATTCGTATCGGTTTGGGAAATGGCTACAAAATCTCTACATGCCAAGGACGCTTTTACTCTTATAGAAGTAATGGTAGCCGTTATGATAATTTCTGTAGTTATTATGGCTCTTATAGAGATGCAAGGAAACAATACACATATCTTTACAATGTTAAAAACCCAAACAAAAACAAATCAGTATGTCTCTTTTTTAATCTCAAATGATGAGTATGGATTTGAAGATAAAAATATATATCTTTATGATTTGGTAAATGATTTTGATATTGAAAGTAGTTTAAGAAGAGAACTTAAAGAGATAAAAGCGAAGATTATTTACCAAGAGGTTCAGATGATTGATTTGAGAGAGCAGAGTGAAGATGAAAATGATGAACTTAGTGCTGGCATGGTTTTGGAGATTGGTAAAAGTATAGTTCAAACAGATGATTTCTCTTCTTCTTTGTTTAGAGTACGACTGCAATGAAATTTGCTAGAGGTGGTTTTACCCTCATAGAGTTGATGATATCTATCACGATACTCTCAATTATTATGACATTTTTATATAAAAGTTACGCCTCACTTAACACTTCAAATGAGATTTTAAAACAAGAGTTAAGTGCTATAACCACGACTCAGAAGTTAAAAAAAGTAGTATATTTGGATTTTTTACTAGCTATGAAAAATAGTATAGATATACTAAATAGCGATAAATTAGAAGACACAGTTTTTCTACAAAGTTCTAATTCAATTCATAGGAGGATTAATCCATATATAGCTTACATGCTAAGAGATAAGAAGTTATATAGGTTAGAATCACTAAAAAGATTTATGACTTATGATCTGCCGATAAATAGTGAGTTTGATGTTGATTACCTTGGTAAAGTAGAGAGTTTCAGAGTTTATAAATCTTCAGATTCTAAAAAAGAGAGCTACCTTATACATATAGATTTTAAGAACTTTGAAAAGGTGTTACTTAAAATCAAAGTTCTTAATGAAAATTAGATATTTTTAGTTTGATAGTGTTGGTTGTAGCCATAGTTACACTAAAAAAGTAAATTTAGCCGTTTGTTAGCATTTTTTAGAGATAATCGCGTTAAATATTATCGTCATTCCGGACTTGATTCGGAATCTAGTTTAAAAGTAGTAGTAAATTAGACTCCCAGTCAAGCTGAGAGTGACAAAATTTTCTTATAAAATGGATTATAAAAATGTTAGATTTTGCAAAGTTTACAAAGTACTCAAAACCAGGTCCCCGTTATACAAGTTACCCTACAGCATTGGAGTTTAGTGACTCTTATGAATATGATGAGTATATTAAAAAGATGGAGTCTCAAGACCCGTCTCGTCCTCTTAGTCTCTATTTTCATCTTCCTTTTTGTAGAAATGCCTGTTATTTTTGTGGATGTAATGTTGTTTTTACTTCTAAAGAAGATAAGATGATTCGTTATATGGATTACTTAAAAAGAGAGCTTGGGATACTTTCAAAGCACTTGGATTGCAGTCGTGAAGTGATTCAGATGCACTTTGGTGGTGGTACTCCGACATTTTTCAGTGCTGCTCAACTTAAAGAGATTATTGATGAGATAAAGTCATACTTTCCAAACTTTGTAGATGGGGCAGAGATTAGTTGTGAGATTGACCCTCGTCATATAAATGAAGATCAGATGCGTGTAATGAGTGAGGCAGGTTTTAACCGTGTAAGTTTTGGTCTTCAAGATTTTAATGAAAAAGTTCAAATTGCAGTTCATAGAATCCAACCTTATGCTATCACTAAAGATGCAATGGAATTAGCTAGAAAGTACAATATGGTTTCGGTTAATGTTGATTTGATTTATGGGCTTCCATTTCAAACGCTAGAGACTTTTAAAGAGACACTAGAGCTTTCTTTGAGTCTTAATCCAGACAGATTTGCAGTATTTAACTACGCACATGTTCCTTGGATGAAAAAAACTATGAGAAAGATAGATGAAACTACGCTTCCTCTTCCAGATGAAAAACTTCAAATCATGCAATATACTATAAACTTTTTAACTTCTCATGGATATAGAATGATAGGTATGGATCACTTTGCAAAACCTGAAGATGAGTTGTTTAAGGCGATAAAAAAAGGTGAACTTCATAGAAACTTTCAAGGTTACACAACTAAGGGTGGAGCAGATTTAATCGGTGTAGGCTTAACTTCTATTGGTGAGGGTGTTGACAGCTATAATCAAAATTTCAAAGATATGAAACTTTATGAAGCTGCTATAGATGCTGATAAATTACCTTTTGAAAGAGGTGTAGTTCTAAATGAAGATGACCAGATTCGTCAGTTTGTAATTATGGAACTTATGAGTAACTTTAAACTTGATATAAAAAGATTTGAAAAGCTTTTTAACATAGAGTTTAAAACATATTTTGCAGATGCGATTGAGGCACTTAAACCATTTGCAGAAGAAGAACTTTTAACTATGGATGAGAATCATATAGAGTGTAGTGAGACGGGAACTCTGCTTATCAGAAATATTGCGATGCCGTTTGATGCTTATATGAAAAAACATGCAGCAAGTCAAAAAACATTTTCTAAAACGGTGTAGAGATGAGTCTAGAGCCAGAAAATATGTTTAACTTTAAAGAGTTTTCGGATGATTGTATAAAGTGTGGAAAGTGTATTCCCGTCTGTACGATTCATAAAGTTAATGCAGATGAGGTTACTTCTCCTCGTGGTTTTATAGACTTGTTAGGGGCATATCAAGCTGGAAACTTAGAGTTAGACAAAAATGCAAAAGATATTTTTGAGAGTTGTTTTTTATGTACGGCATGTGTAGAAGCCTGTCCAAAATCACTTCCAACAGATATGATAATAGAACAGGTAAGAGCAGACATAGCCAAAAAGTTTGGTATAGCTTGGTATAAAAGGGCTTTCTTTTTACTTCTTCGTCACAGATGGCTAAATGATTTGGCTTTTAAACTTGGCTGGGTGTTTCAAACATGTGGTTTCAAAATAAAAGCAGATATAGATTCTATGCATTCTCGTTTTTCTATTCCTATGCTAAAGGCAGATAGACTTTTGCCAAGCCTTAGAAAAACATCATTTTTAAACTCACATCCTGAAAATATAAGTAATGGTGGCAAGAGAAAAGTTGCTATTTTTATAGGTTGTTTGGGTAATTATAACTATACGGATATCGGAGATTCACTCTTAGAGATACTTGAAGCTTTGGAGATAGATGTATTTTTAGCAAAAGACCAGAAGTGTTGTTCTGCTCCTGCATACTTTACAGGTGATTTTAATACGGTTGATTACAATGCAAAACATAATATTGAGTATTTTGAGAGTTTCGGAGATGATATAGAAGCTATCATAGTTCCGGAAGCTACCTGCTCGGCGATGCTTAAAATCGACTATGAACACTATTTTCATGACCAGCCAGAGTGGAAAGCCAGAGCAGTGGCAATAAAAGATAAAATCTTTATGGCGACTGAGTGGTTACAGAATCATACTCACTTAGAAGAGCTTTTAGCCTCAAAGAAAAAAGATACCAAAATAGTAACTTATCATGACCCATGTCACGCAAGAAAGATGCAGGGAATCTATAAAGAACCAAGAAGCCTTATAAGACAGAATTATAAAATAGTCGAGATGAGCGACC